>NZ_JBMHFZ010000011.1:0-127512 GCF_049166755.1 Halomonas terrestris
GACGTCGGTGAGGCCGCGCTCCTCGCACAGGGTGTTGATGATGGTCAGCGGCGAGACCTTCTGGAAGATCCGCGAGTTGTGGCGCAGGCCGAGGCGCCACAGCGCCGGCTGGAGGGTCAGCGTGTAGCGGGTGCGGCGGTGGCCGCGGTCGCCGCGGCCGAACTCGGTGGCGATACCGTGGATGCGGCGCAACGGCGTGCCGTCCTGCCAGATCGTCAGGGTCAGCTCGCGGTCGAGGAAGGTCTCGGGCGAGAGGTCGCCGTCGCGGCTGGCGAGATTGACGACCAGCGCGAAGGGTGCCGAGAGGGTCTCGGTCAGCGTGAAGTCGACCACCGCCAGGTCGGGCTCAATGGCCCCGGCGAGGGCCAGGGTGAACTGCAGTCCGGTTGCGTTGGCCATCTGGGCTTCCCTCCTGGAAGATACTGTCGCGCCACGCCATTGCCCGGCAGGTTACGTGGGCGTCGCGGCATGGCAAGGGGGCAGCGGCCTGCAAGGGCGAAGGCTGACAGGGGATGTCGGTGATGTCTGACATGCGGCGATGTCAGCACTCGGCGAGCAAGTGCAGGCGTCGCGACACGCGGGATGCCCCGCCAGGCTGCGAGCGCTGGCCGGGCGAGGCATCACGACGGGCCTCAGCCCTCGATCGGGGCGCGCCAGTCGTCGGAGCCGGAGGTGCCGGCGACGGTGTGCTCCCAGTCGATCTTGCGGTAGGCCAGGGAGACGTCCATCAGCTGGGTGAACTCGGCCTTGGTGATGTCCTGGGCATGGGGCATGCGCAGGTTGATGTCGACGATGGTGGCGTCGGTCAGCTTGGTGGTGAAGAAGTGCTCCTGCTTGCCCTCGACGGAGGTGCGGTACCACTTCAGCTCGACGTTGGGCAGCATCTCGCCGGAAGCCAGGGCGTTGTACATCAGCGGCACGGCCTTGTTCAGGGCCACGGTGAAGACGAACGGCTTGTGGGCGCGCTGGCCGGAGGGCTGGCCGGACTGCGGGTCGGTGGGCACGGTGACGACATGCTTGAACTCCTGGACCAGCATCTCGTCCTCGTGGCCCTCGACGTAGATGTTACCCACGGAGTCGGGGGTGAAGGCCCCGGCGGTGATGTTGCCCTGGGTCTGGCCTTCGATGCTGATATAGCAAGGTGTCGGCATGAGTCTGCTCCTTGACGAGGTAAGAGAATGTCCGATGGACACTCTGTTAGAGCAGGTGGCGTGCCAAGATGGGAAAATATATTGCCTATCAAAAGGTTGCGGTTCTTTCTCGACGAGAAGCTAAATAGAATTAGGCAAGAAGCTGCCCGGATCAGGCAAGGAGTTGCCCGGCGGGCAATATCTGGCCTGGCCTTCCGGGGCCAGCGAGAAAAAAGCGGCCAATAAATGGCCGCCGTATGCACTGCTTGCCATGGAGTGGCTATGAGGGGGAGGAAACCGGCTCTGGACGAGCGGTGCCCCTTCGGCGGCTCTTCTCCGCCGCCTCGTTGACCAGTGACAGCTGACGGTCGCACATCCGTTCGACCAGTGCCGGATCGTGGCTGACCAGCATCACGCCACAGTGGCGTTCCCGGGCCAGCTCCACCAGCAGTGCGAGGGTCTCGCGCTGGGTGATGGGGTCGAGCCGCGAGGTAGGTTCGTCGGCGAACAGGAAGCAGGGCTCGAGCAGCAGCACCCGCAGGATGGCGAAGCGCTGCAACTCGCCGCCGGAGATCTCCCCGGGGCGGCGCGCCAGCAGCCGCTCGTCGAGACCCAGGCGTTCCATCCAGGGGGGGATGGAGCGGCGATCCAGGCGATGGCGGCGCACCAGGTCGTCGAGCAGGCGTGAAAGCCGCCAGTGCGGCGAGAAGGCCGCCGGTGGGTCCTGGTAGAGCTTCTGGTAACCGAATCGGGAGCTGCCGGGGGCGCGCCGGATCTCGCCCCGGTCGGCCGGGGTCAACCCCAGCAGCATATCCCCCAGGGTGCTCTTGCCGCAGCCCGACGGACCGACGACACCGACGATCTCGCCGGGGTGTATGGCCAGCGAGAGGTCGCGGAACAGCTCGCGACCGCCGCGGGCCTTGGCCAGTGCGGTGGCCGCGACCACGGATCCCTCGCGGCGGGAGGCGAGTGGCGGCGGTGCCGGCCAGCGCGCCGGTTCGGCGGCCAGCAGGCGCTGGCCGTAGTCCGTTCGAGGATCGCCGAGCACCTGCGCGGCCGGGCCGCGTTCGACCACCCGGCCCTGGCGCAGGATCGCTACCTCGCCGCCGAGGCGCCGGGCGACGTCGATGTCGTGGGTGATGGTCAACAGGGCCCCGCCCCGTTCCGGCGTACGCGCCAGCAGCTCGACCACGGCGTCGCGGCGCGGCGCGTCGAGGCCCTTGGTTGGCTCGTCGGCGATCACCATGGTCGCGCCGCCAGCGCTGGCGGCGGCGAACGCCACTCGCTGCGCCATGCCGCCGGAGAGCTCGCCGGGCAGCTTGTGGCCGGCCTCTGCCAGTCCCAGCTCGGCCAGGTCGGCCTCGGCCGCCCGGCGCGCTTCATGCCTGCGGCGACCGGCCACATGGCGGTGGCTCTCGGTGACCTGATGCACGGCCCGCATGGTCGGATCCAGGGCGTGCCAGGGCTCCTGGGGCAGCAGCGCCAGGCGGTGGCCCCACAGCGGGCGGCGCGAGCGGCCGTCGGCGGCCTCGAAGGCCTCGCCGTCGATCGTCAGCCGGCCGCGGGCGGCGAGGCCGCGGGGCAGGGTGCCCATGATCGCCTGGGCGATCAGGCTCTTGCCGGAGCCGGTCTCGCCGAGCAGGGTGAGGCGCTCGCCCGGGGCCAGGCTGAGCGAGACCGGGGCGATGGTCACGCCATCGCCGTGGATCGCCAGGTCGTCGACCTTCAGCAGGGGTGCGTTCATCGGGGGTCCCTCCCGGCCAGCAGATTGAGGCTCATCACCAGCACGAACAGCACCAGGATCGGCTGGGCCATGGCCCAGGGCGCCTCGTGGTAGTAGGGCAGCAGCTCGATCATCATCAGCCCCAGTTCGGCGGTGGGTGGGCGCAGGCCGACGCTGACGAACCCGAGCGCGGCCATGGCCAGGATCGCGCTGGCGGCGCCGAAGGCGGCCAGGGTCAGCACCTGGGGCGCCAGTTCCGGCCACAGGTGGCGGCGGAACAGGTAGAGCGGGCCGAAGCCGAGCAGGCGGCTCGCCTCGAGCTGCGGTGAGGTCACCAGCACCCGGGTGCGGGCGCGGACCAGGCGGAAGTACTCGATCCACAGCACCAGCGAGATACCGACATAGAGCGCCCAGAAGTTGCCCGGGGCGATGGCCACCAGCAGCAGCACCAGCAGCAGCCCGGGCAGCGCCAGGCAGGCGTCGGCCAGGCTGCCCAGCACGCGGTCGAGCCTGCCGCCGCGCCAGCCGGCGATCACGCCGAGCAGCACGCCGGGCACCGCGGCGGTGGCCACGCTGAGCAGCGCCATGCCGAAGGAGAGGCGGATGGCGGCGGCGAGGCGGGCCAGCAGGCTGCGGCCCAGGTGGTCGGTGCCCAGCGGTTCGGCCAGCGTGGGCAGCTGCAGGATGCGGGTCAGTTGCTGGCGGGCCGGGTCGGCGTCGAAGAGCCACGGCACCAGCCAGGCGAAGGCCAGCAGCAGCGCCAGCAGCGCCGCCCCCAGGCGCTGGCGGGGGCCGAGCGCCGGCAGGGGCAGGGCGCGCAAGCGAAGAGCGAGGGTCGTCATGCCTGGCGCCTCCGGGGATCGAGCAGGTGACAGACGATATCCACCAGGGTGTTGAGTGCCACGAACAGCAGCCCCATGACCAGCGCGGTGCCCTGGATCATCGGCACGTCGCGGGCGACGATGGCGTGCACCAGGGCGTGGCCGATGCCGGGCCAGGCGAACAGCGTCTCGACCACCACCACCCCCTCGATCAGGTAGACGAACTGCACGCCGAGGTAGGCGATCACCGGTACCGCGGCGTTGCGCAGGCCGTGGCGCAGGAAGCTCAGCCGGTCGCTGAGCCCCTTGGTGCGCGAGAAGGCGTAGTAAGCCGACTGGGAGACGTCGGCCATGGCGTTGCGCGCCACCCGGCTGGAGACCGCCGCCAGGGCGAGCGCCAGGGTCAGCGCCGGCAGCACGCTGTGGGCGGTGCGGCCGTGGCCGGCGGCGGGCAGCCAGCCCAGCGTCACCGAGAACAGCAGGATCAGCAGCAGGCCCACGGCGAAGGGGGGCAGGGCGCGCAGCACGCTGGCGGCGACTTCGCTGATGCGGTCCAGGGCGCCGCGGGGCCTGAGGCCGGCGGCCAGGCCCAGCGGCGGCCCGAGCAGCAGCGACAGCAGCACCGCGGCCACCGCCAGCCCCAGGGAGTGGCCGAGCTGATGCCACAGCTCGTGCACCACCGGTGCGCCGCTGACCAGCGAACGGCCCAGGTCGAACTGCACCAGGTCCCATAGCCAGCCGAAGTAGGCACTCAGGGCCGGCTGGTCCAGGGCCAGCTCGGCGCGTACCGCCTCGGCGGCGGCGGTGTTGACCATGTCATGGCCGTAACGCCCGGCGGCGATGCGGTAGGCCATGTCGCCGGGCAGGGTGCGGGTCAGCACGAAGGTCAGGGTGCCGACCATCCACGCCACCAGCCCGGCCTGGAACAGCCGCTGCAGCAGCAGGCCGCGCAGGCCCGCCGTCCAGCGCGGGGTCATCCGTGACGTCAACGCCTGGCTCATTCGCTCCACCTCAGCTCGTCGATGCGGTAGCTACGCTCCAGGGGGTCGATGGAGAAGCCCTCCAGCTCGCCGTTCACCGCGGCGGTCTGCTGGTACCAGGCGACGGGGATGACCGGCATCGCCTCGTGCAGGCGCCTGGCGACCCGGGTCGCCAGTTCGCTGCGGGCGTCGGGGTCGGCCTCGTGGCGCAGGGTGTCGAGCCAGGCAGCCAGATCGTCGTCGCGCCAGCCCATGGCGCCCCAGTCGCCGCCCATGGCGTCCGGATCGCTGCCGAAGTCGTCGAGCAGGGTGCCGAGCGGGTTGGGCACCAGACCGTAGTTGCGCGCCATCAGGCCCAGCTCGAGGCTGCCGTCGCGGTGGCCGGAGGGGATCTCGCTGGCGTTGCCCACCGCCACCTCGAGCACCACGCCCAGCTCGCGCCACTGGTCCTGCAGGGCGGTGGCCACCAGCGGCAGCTCCGGACGGTCGGAGAAGGTGCGCAGGGTGAGGCGGAACGGCTCGCCGTCGCGCTCGAGGGTGCCGTGGCCGTTCGCCTCCCAGCCCAGCTCGGCCAGCAGTTCGCGAGCCTGTTCGATGTCCTGGGCCTCGCCGGCGTTGAGGCCCCCATCGGTGTTTAAACCAAAGTGCCAGGGCCCCAGGCTCTCCGGGAACAGTTCGGCGGCGGCGGCTTCCGGGTTGCGCAGCAGGCCGGCGGCGATGCCGGGGCGATCGATGGCCAGGCTCAGCGCGCGTCGGGCGCGGTCGTCGTCGAGGAAGCGGTGCCCGGCGTTGACCTTGAGCACGATGGTGCGCGGCAGCGGCTCGGCGTGCAGCGCGAGCCGGTCGTGGCGGGCCAGCCGCGCCTGGCTGGCCGGGTCGAGGGTGAAGACGATGTCGGCATCGCGGCTCTCGGCCATCAGTGCGCGGGTCTCGCCGCGGCCCACCGCCAGGTAGCTGGCCCGTTCGATGTCGGGCGCCTCGCCCCAGTAGTCGTCGAAGCGGCTCACCGTGAGCCGCTGGGGGGGCGCCAGGGACTCGACCCGATAGGGGCCGGTTCCGATCATGCGCTCGACGCTACCCGCGTCATCGTAGGCGGCAGGGGCGAGGATCAGGGTGGTGGAGTGGGCGAGAAGCGCCGGCAGCGGCGCGAAGGCGTTCTCCAGGCGGATCACCACCGCGTCGCCTTCGGCGGTGATGGCGGCGATCGGCGCCGAGTCGAGCATGCCCGGCTTGGCCAGGGCGTGCTCGAGGCTCTCGGCAACCGCCTCGGCGGTGACCGGCGAGCCATCATGAAAGACGACGCCGTCACGGAGGGTGAAGCGCCAGGTCAGGCTGTCTTCACTGGGCTGCCAGGACGCCGCCAGCCCCGGTGCGAGCTGGCCGTCGGCGTCGGTGTCGACCAGGGTCTCGGCGACCCGCATGCGGCCGAACACGTAGCCCGAGGTGGAGGGGTCGGCACTGGTGATCTCCCAGGGGGCGACGATATCCAGGCTGCGGGCATCGGCCAGGGCGACGGTGGAGCTCAAGGCCAGGGCGAGGCCGGCGAGCAGGGAGCGGGGGAGTCGCATCTTGCAGACTTCCTCGGTGGGGATGTCGTTGAAGGCGGTGTCGTGGGTGTCGGTTCGATCGACTGGCCAGGGCGGCTCATCCCGGATCCAGGGCCAGCAGCAGGCGCCTCTCGCCCGGAGCCGGCCGTGGGCTGCGATGCACCAGGCCACGGCCCTCGTTGCCGATCCAGCCGTCGCCCTTGAGCAGCGCCAGGTCACCGGCACCGAGCCGCCCGATCGCGGCGGGGTCGGTGACGATCTCCGGCTTGTCGGCGCGGGGCGCACCCAGGCCGGCACGATCGACGGCGTGCTCGGGCAGCCACTCGCTGCCGGGGCCGGCGTAGGTGGTCACCAGGCGTACCGCCAGGTTGTCGACGTGGAAGCGCGGACACATGGCCTCGTCGAGGAGGCGCAGGCGGATGCCGATGGTCTCGGTGTCGAACAGGAACGCCAGGGCACTGGCGATGGTGCCGATATCATCCAGCAGGGCCGCGCTCCGGTCGGGAGCCGGCAGGTGCCGCTGCAGGTCGGCTCGCATGGATTCACCGGGAGCCCCCCGCCAGCGCCAGTCCAGGCGGGCATCGGGCGTCAGCTGAGCCGCCACGCTGTCACGCAGGGGCTGCGGAAGGGTGCGCTCCATGACGGCGAGCGTGATGCCGTCCTCGAAGATGCGCGGCAGCACACCGATGTCGTCTCCGCAGGCCCAGTGCGGGTAGGCCGGGGCTAGGGGAAGCGGATCGTCCGGTGTCATGGGAAGCGGGGCGGCCATGGCGAGCTTCTCCTCGGTAGAAGATAAAGGTTACTATATAACATAACAAACGTGCTCTCGGACAATACCCGGAGACGACATGGGGTCGGCATCCTCGCCAGCGTCATGGGCATGGCTGTCGGCGACCCGGTGGTTGCCGTTTGTCTGCTAACCTCCTAGCCTGTCGTCATGATCTCGCCCCGCCGGTCTTCTGGACCGGCGGGGTGGTTTTTTGGGCCAGGCGGGGACCGGCTGCTGGGAGGTGGCGATGTCAGGGTCGTTGAAGGGTATCCTGTTCATGTGTGCGGGTGTGTTCTGCCTGGCGCTCGGCGACGCCATCGCCAAGTGGCTGGGCGAGGTGCATTCACCGCTGCAGATCATCTTCTTCCGGACCCTGGTGTCGCTTCCGCTGATCGCGCTGCTGGCGCACTTCGGTGGCGGGCTGCGCAAGCTGCGTACGCGGCGCCCCGTCATGCATCTGGTGCGCGGTCTGATCTACACCGGCACCATGGTCTGCTTCGTGCTCGGCCTGACCCTGCTGCCGCTGGCCGAGGCCACGGCCATCGCCTTCGTCGCCCCGCTGTTCGTCACGCTGCTGTCGGTGCCGCTGCTCGGCGAGCGGATCGACCCGCCGGTGCTGGCGGCCTCGCTGGTGGGATTCGTCGGGGTGCTGGTGGTGGTGCGCCCGGGCGGTGACGCCTTCCATCCCGGGGCGCTGGCGCTGCTGGGCGCGGCGGTCTTCTATGCGTTGATGATGATCACCGCGCGGCGCTACGGTGGGCGCGAACACCTCTGGGCCATGGTCTTCTACATGACTCTGGTGCCGTTCGGCATCACCGCGTTGCTGCTGCCCTGGGTGTGGCAGACGCCACACGCCTGGCACTGGCTGGGGTTTCTCGGCTCGGGGATCGCCGGTATCGGCGCCACCGCCTTCATCACCCTGGCGTTCCGTTTCGCGCCGGCGGCCATCGCCGCTCCCTTCGACTACACCGCCATGCTCTGGGCAGTGCTGCTGGGCTGGTGGTTCTGGGGGGAGATGCCGGATCTGTGGGTCTTCGTCGGCAGCCTGCTGATCATCGGCAGTGGCCTGGCGATCGCCTACCACGACCGCCGCACGACCCTGAAGCGCCGCCCCTCCTCCTGAGCGCGATCAGCGGCGGGTGAAGAAGGCCCGCGCCGCGGCTTCCGGGTCGGGCTGGCCGCAGATCGCCGAGATCACCGCCAGGCCCCGGGCCCCCGATGACCGCACGGCGCCGGCGTGTTCGGCCTTGAGCCCGCCGATGGCGACCGCGGGCAGGGGGCTGGCGGCGACCAGCGAGGTCAGGCCGTCGACGCCCAGCGGGCTGGCGTGGTCGTGCTTGCTGTGGGTGGCGAAGACCGGCCCCAGGCCGAGGTAGTCGAGCGGGCCCGGGTCGAGGCGGGCGAGTTGTTCGTGGGTCTGCACCGAGAGCCCGAGCAGTGCCCGCTCGCCCAGGGCGGTGCGGGCGGCGGCCACGTCGCCGTCGTCCTGGCCCAGGTGCAGGCCGTCGGCCTCGGCGGCCAGGGCCACCTCGAGGCGGTCGTTGATGATCAGTGGCACGCCGCTGCCGGCCAGGGCGACCTTGAGGCGGCGGGCCTGGTCGATCAACTCGGCATCGGAAGCGTGCTTGTCGCGCAGCTGTACCAGCGTCACGCCCCCGCGCACGGCGGCGACGACGGTCTCCACCAGCCCATGGCCATCACAGAGACCGGGGTCGGTGACCAGGTAGAGCGAGAGATCAAGGCGCATCGTTCACCTCCAGGCGAGGGAGGTGCAGGCGGGAGAACCGAGGCTGCACGACTCCCTACGCCGGCATTATCCGGGTCAGGTTCCAAGGGTGCGTCTCAGCCGCTGCGCGGTATCGCCGCGGCGCCCCTGTCGTAGGCTTCCCACTATCCATGCCGGCCATGCTCCTGTAAAGCCGCCGAGCTCAGGCCGCCTCCTCCCTCACCACCGCGACGCGCTTCTGCTCCCGGTTCCATTTTCCCTGTGGCTTGTCGATGTACTGGAAGTGCTCGTTGGTGAAGCTGCCCTGGGTACAGGCGTAGCGATAGAGCACGGTGTCCAGGCGGTGGATGTCCAGCACCCGATTGAAGACGCCGGGCCCGGTCATGTCGAAGACACCCCGGATCGTGTTCTCCTCGATATTGGTGTCGATCGCCTGGATCACGGCCTCCAGCTCGGGGGTGTGGGGCCTGCTGGCGATGAAGAAGTTGTTGAGGGTGTCGCGCTTGGTGCGGAGGAACAGCGACGATCGGTCGGGCCCGAGCAGGCGGCCCAGGGGCCACGTCAGGTGGGCGTCGATATCCAGGTAGACGCCGCCATGGGCCTGCAGCACCAGGACACGCCAGAAGTCCGCCTGGGCGGCGCCGATCTGCAGCCGGGAATAGTTTCTGAAAGTCTGTCCGGAGTAGTGCTGCCTGATGAAGTCGGCGCGGGCCTCGGTGATCATGAAGCGATACTCGAAGCCGGGCGCCATGAGGCGGTTGAACAGGTAGTTCAGGTAGACCGGCAGGGTCACGCGGTCGGTGAAGTTGGTCTGCCAGAGGATGCGGGGAATGGCGGTCGGATGCCGGCGCCGGATCCAGGGGGCGGCCCTGGCCGGCAGGGTGAAGCGCTTGTCGGGAAAGACGAAGTGGAAGGCGTAGCACGCGAGCTTGAGCAGGTTGGCAACGAGCTTGATCAGGCGGCTCGCCAGCAGTCTATGCAGCGGCTTCATGGGAATGCCTATGGTGTCGGATTCGAGAACGGCGCGCAGGGGCGCCGCGTATCGGCACCATCGTCCCGGGTGAAGCTTAAGGATGGCTTAAGAAGAGATGACGATCCGGCGTCAGTGGCGCGCCTTCCGTCGCGGCAGCATGGCCACGGCGCGCAGGCCGCCGCCGGGGGCGTCGTCCAGTGCCAGTCGCCCGCCGTGGCGCTGCAGGAGCCGGACGACGATGGAGAGCCCCAGCCCGGCACCGGCGCCCGGCCCGGCTCGATGGAAACGCTCGATCACCTGCTCGCGCTCCTCGGCAGGAATGCCGGGGCCCTGGTCGTCGACGGACAGGGTCAGCTGCTCGCCCCCTGCTGCGAGGGCCACATGGATGGTGCTTCCCGGCGGCGAGTGCTGGAGGGCGTTGCTCACCAGATTCTGGATCAGGGTGTCGATGGCACCGGACTCGACCCGCAGGTGCCAGTCCGCCGTCTCGTCGGCGTCCAGTAGCAGCTCGATGTCCCGGTCGGTGGCCAGTGGCGACAGCTTGGCCAGGGCCTCGCGCACCTCCTGCAACAGGTCGCTGTCGGTGGCATCGCGGGATTCCTCCTCGGGGTCCAGGCGCGCCAGGGTGAGCAGCTGGGTGACCAGGCGCGTGGCCCGGGCCACGCCGCTGCGCAACTCCTCCAGGGCCTCGCGGCGGTCGGCCGGGTCCTTGGCGGCCAGGGCGTTCTGGGCATGCAGGTCGAGCACCGCCAGCGGGGTGCGCAACTCGTGGGCGGCATCGGCGATGAAGCGTTTCTCGCGCACCCTCAGGGCACGGATGCGTTCCAGCAGCCGGTTCAGGGCGCCGACGATGGTGTCCAGCTCGCGGGGCAGGGGGCTCATCACCAGCGGCTGCAGGTTGTGCGGGTCGCGACGGCGAACCTGCTCGGCCATCCGCGAGAGTGGCTTGAGCCCCCAGCCAATGGCCCACCACAGCAGCAGGGCCAGTATCGGCAGCCCGAGCAGGTCGGGCAGCAGGGTGCGCAGGGCGATGAGGGTCACCAGTTCGCCGCGGACGTCCTCACGCTCCCCCACCAGCACGCGTAGCGGCCGCTCCGGATGGCTCAGGGCGTAGACCCGCCAGCCGTGTCCCTCCAGGCTGGTGTTCTCGTAGCCCGCGGCCAGCGCCGTGAGCGGCGCCACCGGGGCGCTGGCCGAGCGCAGCAGCAGGGTGTCGTCCTGCCAGACCTGGAAGGCCAGCTTGCTCTCGTAGCGGTGGCCGGCCAGGCGCTTGTCAGACTCCTCGGCACGCAGCAGGGCGCTCTCCAGGCTGGCCAGCATGACATCGCGCTGGTCGGCTGGCAGTGGCGCCTGGATCAGCCCCTCCAGCAGGCGGGCGTTCTGGGCCAGGCTGGCGTCATAGAGCTCCTCGATCTCGTGGGCAGCGTAGCGGTAGCTGACCAGCCCGATGGTCAGCATGCTGATCCCGAAGACCAGCAGCACCAGGCCCAGGGTGCGACGGCGGATGGACGTCACGCTTCAGCCTCACGGGTGGTGCGGTCCATCACGTAACCGATGCCGCGCACCGTTCGGATCAGGCCGGGAAACAGCTTGCGGCGCAGGTGATGCACGTGAACCTCGATGGCGTTGCTTTCGACCTCCTCGTCCCAGCCGTAGACCAGCCGGGTCAGGGTATCGCGAGTGAAGACCCGCCCCGGGTGACCCATGAACTCCTGGAGCAGGGTGAACTCGCGGCGCGATAGCGTCACCGGCTCGCCGTGGTAGCTGACGCTTCGGGTGCCGGGCTCGAGCCGGATGCCGCGCACCTCCATCACGTTGCTGGCCAGCCCCTGGCTGCGGCGCAGCAGGGCGCGCAGGCGTGCCTTGAGTTCGGCCACCTCGAAGGGCTTGACCAGGTAGTCATCGGCGCCGGCATCCAGCCCCCGGATGCGGTCGTCGACGGCGTCCCGGGCGGTCAGCACCAGCACCGGCACACGGTTGCCGCGCCGCCGGACCGCCTCGAGCAACTCGAGGCCGTCGAGCCCGGGCAGCCCCAGGTCGAGGATCACCGCATCGAAGGGCTCTTCGCCCTTCAGGGCGGCCAGGGCCATGCGGCCGTCGGACAGCAGGTCGACGGTGTAGTGTTCCGGCTTCAGTGCCAGGCGGATGCCCGCTGCCAGGCTGGGATCGTCTTCCACCAGCAGTATGCGCATAGCGTGTCAGGTTCACTCCTTCAGCTGGGCGAGCAGGCGGCGAATCTCTTCGCGACGGCCGGCGTCGGCGAGCGCCCGGCCGGGACGCGGAGCGGCCTGCAGTGCCTTCTCCAGTGCCCGGCGCGCCTCGGCGTCGCGGCCCTGCTCATGCAGATAGTCACCCCAGAAGTAGAGGCTGTCGAGTCCATCGGGGTCGATCGACAGCGCCCGGCGAAGATGCCACTCGGCCTTGGCGTCATCACCGAAGGCGATCGGCCAGCCGGGGACCTGATAGTAGAGCGCCCCGAGGCTGGTATAGGCCGAGCCCTGCAGGGCCATGGGATCCAGCGCCAGGGCCGCCTCCAGGTCGGCGCGAGCCTGCTTGACCAGCCGGAGCGCCCCCAGGCCACCGCTGGCGCCGGCCTGGGTGGCACGCACGATGCCGGCCCACACCTGCAGTTCGGCGGTGCCGGGGTGCTCGGCCAGCAGCCGATCGACATCGGCCGCCAGTGCCGCGTAGGCCCTCGCCTGCTGCCCCTCGGGCAGCTGGTAGCGGATCTCGGCCCAGCGGTCCTGCACTCGGGCGAGTTCCTCCGCCACGGCGGCCTCCATGGCCGGCAGCACGGTGGGCAGCCCGGCCAGGGTGGCAGCCAGCAGCGCCACGGCCAGTTGGCGTCCCATGACCCGCCGCAGCATGGCGGGTCTCCTTCTGGTGGTGGGTGTCATGACAGCTCCTCCCGGGGCGTGCCGACGAAGCGGCGGATGATCGGCAACTGGCGTTTCAGGGCTCGGTCCACCAGCATCGGCACCAGGCCGTTGAGTCGAGTGAAGAGTCGCTCGGGCCTGCCCAGCTGGGTCTCCTCGCGACCTCGCTCGATGGCGCGACGCACTTCGAGCGCCACCCGGGCGGGGGGATCCATGGCATTGCCCAGTTCTCGATTCATCGCCACCACTTCGGGGGCATTCATGGCGGTGTGGGTGGCCCGGGGCGCGACATGCAGCACGTGAATGCGGGTATCGGCCAGTTCCCGGCGCAATGCCTGGCTGAAGCCGCGCAGGGCGAACTTGGTGGCGCAGTAGCCGACCTGGCCGGGGTAGCCGATGATGCCGAAGGTCGAGCCGAGGTTGACCACCCAGCCGTGCTTGGCCTCCAGCAGGACCGGCAGGAGCGCCCGGGTCAGTTGCAGGGGAGCGGTCAGGTTGGTGCTGATCAGTCGCTCGATCTCGTCGTCGCTGCACGCCTCGAACAGCCCGACCCGGTTCACCCCGGCGGCATTGACCAGCATGTTGCAGCCAAGCTCACGGGCCGCCGCGGCCAGCCGTCGACGCTCCTCGGGGCGGGTCAGGTCGGCGGTCAGCGCTGTCACCTGTTCCGGGTGGCGCTGCGCCAGGGCCGTCAGGACCTCGGTGCGGCGGCCGCTGATAAGCAGGCGTGCCCCGGCGGCGGTGAATTCGTCCACCAGCGCCTGGCCGATGCCGCCGCTCGCTCCGATCAGCAGGATCCGCTGGGCGGGCCAGCCGCCCTCCGGCAGGGTGGGGCTGCGGGACCAGAACCTAGACCAGCGCATGGGCGAGCTCCCGGGCGGTGCTGCCGCCGCTGCAGCGGGCCTCGATGCCGCGGAACATGGCACCGTAGAGGCAGTAGACCATGCGGGCGGCGTCGATCACCGCCGCCAGGTCGTCCTCCTCCAGGCGGTTCACCAGCCCCTCGAAGAAGGCCAGGTGGCCGATGTCCAGGCTGCCGTGGGAGGTGAGGTAGCGCACTGCCTCGTCGGGGAGCTCCAGGCTCGCCTGCAGGCTCTCGGCGGCCAGGGTGGCCAGCGCCGTGCTGGTGCCCTCCAGCACCTGCACCATGCCGAGGAAGCCCACGGGGTTGCCGTGCTCGATCGTGTCGCGCACGGCGGCCACCATCAGCCGGGTGGCGGGGTCTGGCGCCAGGGTGGCGGCCGCCTCGGGGTCGCCGCCGGCGGCCCGGATATCGTCGAGGATCCACTGTTCGTGGCCGTGCTCCTCCTCGATGTACTCGACCAGGGCGCTTCTGAGCCACCCCAACCGCTCGGGCAGCCGCGCACCGCAAGCCATCATCAGCGGCACCGTGAAGCGCACGTGGTGGTAGGCCTGGCCGAGAAAGGCCAGGTACTCCTCCCGGCTCACCTCGCCGGCCAGGGCGCGAACGAGCAGCGGAGTGGCCAGCAGCCAGTCGCGCTCGGCGCGGGTGGCTTCCTGAAGTCGTCGATAGGCACTCATGAAAGAACTCCTCCTTGGGGGATATCGGTCGGGACACTCAGCCAGTCGCCATGGGCGGCGAGGATGACATCGCGACGCAGGCGGCCGTTGGCCGTCAGCTGGTGGTTGTGAGGGGTGAAGGGGGCGCAGCGTCGCCATTCGTGGATCCGGGCGTAGTCGGGCAGGCCGGCGTTGACCTCGGCCACCGTGTCGGCCAGTCGGGCGTCGTCGACCTCGGGCGAGGCGGGCACCAGCAGCGCGCGGTTGGTGGGCAACGCCTCGCCGTGGACCAGCGCCTGGGCGATGTCGGGCCGGGCGCACAGCTCGCCTTCCACCCACTGGGGGTCGACATTGCGGCCGTAGGCGGTGATGAAGACCTCGCGGCGGCGGCCCTTCAGCACCAGGGCGTCGCCGGCCCAGTGGCCGAGATCGCCGCTGGCGTGCCAGGACGAGGCGGGAGTCGGTTCGCCCAGATAGCCGAGCTGGGTGGCGCCGCGGACCCACACCTCGCCCTCCTTGTCGACGCGTACCTCGGCATGCGGAAGCGGCCGACCGACGCCACGGGCGGGCTCGCCGGGACGATTGAGGCACACCACCGAGGCGCACTCCGAGAGGCCGTAGCCCTCGAACACCGGCCAGCCACCCCGCCGGGTGCGATCCAGCAGGGTGGGCGCCACCCGAGCACCCCCCACGGCGACGAAGCGCAGGTCGGCCGGCGCCCGGGGCGTGAGATCGACCAGCGCCTGGAGCAGCTGGGGAACCAGGATCAGGCTATGGGGGCGGAAGGCCTCGATCGCCGCCAGTGCCTGGTGGGGGGCGAAACCGCTGGCACCTTGCCAGCCCAGGGTGGCGACCCCGGGGAGGCAGGTGCCGGCCCCCAGCCACAGCGGCACGTAGAGGCCGCCGATGTTCTCCAGCAGGGTGGAGAGCGGCAGCATCGCCAGATGACGCTCTATGGCCAGCGGCGCCACCACCTCGGCGATGCTGGTGGCCACCGTGAGGGGCGCCGTGGCGTCGAGGCAGACCCCCTTGGGGCTGCTGCTGGTGCCGGAGGTGAAGGTGATGCGCGTGGTGCCGGGATGCAGGGCCGGGGGCGAGACGACACGCCGGGTGGCGATGGCCGGGTCGCTGCTGCGCCGGAAGCCATGGGCCTCGCCGCCGGGGCCGATCCAGGCGTCGAGCCCGGCGGCGTCTACCAGATGGCGGCGCTGGGCATCGCTGAAGAAGGCGGGCACCGGCACCGCCACCCGCTCGTCCTGGAGCAGCGCCAGGTCCCACAGCGCCCAGTCGATGCCGTTGTCCAGGGCCAGGGCAATCCGCCGGGCGTCGGTAGCATGCAGGCGTCGCCGGCGGGTCTCGATCTCGCCTGGCAGCTCGGCGAAGGTGACCCGGTGGTGGACGTCCTCCAGCGCGATGCCGGCCGGCCGCTCGACGGCATGGCGGACCAGCCGTGCGAGGAAGGCCTCAGGCGAGGTGTGCATGGGCCACCTCTGCCGGACGGGGAAGGGGCACGGGCAGCAGCCCCCGCTCGCGCAGCTCCCGATGGGCGCGGCGCAGGTCGCCGGCCATTACCCAGGGGTGGCGCTCGTAGTAGCGCCCCCAGCGGGCCCGGTCTTCGCCGAGTCGCGTCGGGTCGGCGACCATCACCGGCTCGAGGGTGAGGCCCAGCCGGCGAATGCCGTTGGCCACCTCGGGGGTGGCGGTGAACAGCAGCCAGCCGATGCCCTCGCGGCCGAGCTGGTCCACCAGGTGCAGGAAGAGCGGGCGCTGCAGGCCGGGGCGGCGGCTCGCCAGGTTGCCGATCTCGGCGACCTGGTGACGGGCGACGGGGCGGGCGAAGCGCTCGGCCAGCAGGCGCTCGGCGCAGACGTCCAGATAGCGCTCCTGGAACAGCGGGCCGCAGGCCGCCGAGCGGACCCCCACCGCGGCCTGGGGCCAGTCGCCCTGCCACAGGCCGAACAGACGCGGCAGCAGCTGGTTGATGGCGGCGCCATGCTCCTCGGCGAAGCGGCGGCGGATCAGGTGCGCCAGGCGCCGGCGCTCCGTCCAGTGAAGGGCCTCCTGCCAGTGCAGCGTCGGCGGGGTGGCTGCGGCCTGCAGGCAGGGCAGGCGTCTCGGGTCAGGCATCGGGGCGTCTCCATGACGTGTCACCGATACCCTGGTCCCGGCAGCTTAACGAAGGCTTAAGCGGCTGGGGTTTCCTTCGGGCAGGGGCCGAGTGTCACTCCCTCGGCGGGCGGGGGCGGAGATGAATGACGCATGAACGGGCCTGTCAGCCTGTCGTCAGGTGCCGCGTCGTACAAGGGTCACGTTACCCACAGAGGAGTGATCACGATGAACTGGCTCGATTCCGAACAGCGCTACGGCGTCGTCTCCCGACTGGTCCACTGGGCCATGGCACCGCTGGTGCTGCTGATGCTGGCCAGCGACTGGTGGATGGAGGCCCTGAGCAAGGGCACCGCCATGGGCCTGCACAAGAGCACAGGCCTGCTGCTGCTGGGTCTGCTGGCCTTCCGCCTGGCCTGGCGATGGGTCAACCGTGGGCGCCTGGCACCCCCCGCCCACTTGCGGCGGGCGGCCTGGCTGGGCCACCTGGCCCTCTATGGCCTGCTGGTGGCCATCCCCGTGACCGGCCTGCTGGCGGCCTGGGGCAGCGGCCACGGGGTGGCCTTCTTCGGCCTGCCGCTGATTCCTGCCGGCGCGGAGGTCGAGTGGCTGGAGGAGGCCTTCGAGGAGGGGCACGAGGTGCTCGCCAACCTGCTGTGGCTGGTGATCGGCGGGCATCTGCTGGCTGTCCTGGCCCACCAGTGGCTATTCGCCGACCGCACCCTGCAGCGCATGACCTGAGCGGCATGCGGTTCGGGGCCCTGGCCCCGAACCGCATCGCCTGCCACCATTCGCAAACGCAAGGGCGCTCAGTCACGCTCGACCCTCTCCGCTTCCTCCGCGCCCTGGCGGGTGGTCACCTCGAGCTCGCGGCCGTCCTCGTCGCGCCCCTCGATCTCGATCAGGTCGTCGCGCTTGATCTCGACCTCCTCGAACTCGACCATGCCTTCGGCCACGGCGACCTCCATGGCCAGGCGCACCTCGGCCTCGCTCATGCCCCAGGGGCTGTCATCCTTCCGCTTGCGCGACTCCTTGAAGAGTTCGCCGCTCTCCAGCGAGAGCCGCACCTCGGCCTGCCACTCGTCGTCGAGCCAGCCCTCGATCTCCACCTGGCCGCGCTCCTTGGCCTCGATCTCCAGGTAGTGGGTGAAGCCGTAGGCGGCGCCTCGCTCGAGTACGGCGTCGAGGCTGCCTACAGGCAGGGTGTCATCGGCCTGGGCGGCGGTGGCGCCCAGCGCCAGGGCGGTGAGGGAACCGGCGATCAGCATCTTGATGGTCATGGGTAGCACTCCTCGTGATGGGTACCGCGGTCGGGTACGCCACCCTTGTACCACCCGCGACCTTGCCGGGAGCTGACCGCCTCGTTCATGCTGCATTCATCTTCCGAGTGGCAAGCTCTGCTCATGATGCTACGCCTGCTGTTTGCCCGCCCGTTCCGCCAGGGTCGCCGCGTCGCCGCCCTGGCGCTCGTGCTCGCCCTGGCCTGCCTGCCGCCCCTGGCGGAGGGTGACGACGACTGGCAGGACCTGCATGAGCGCGTGAGTCGCGGCGAGCTGGTGCCCATGACCACCATCCTCGACTGGCTGGAGGTGCACTATGAGGGGCAGGTGCTGGAGGTGGAGCTGGAGCGCGAGGAGGGTCGACTGGTCTATGAGGTCGAGATGCTCGGCCTCCGGGGCCAGCGGGTGGAGTTCGAGTTCGATGCCGCCAGCGGCGAGATCATCGGCATCGAGGGGGTCGGCATCGATGACATGAGGCGCCGCCCATGAAGGTGCTGCTGGTGGAGGATGATGGTGCCCTGGCCGAGGCGTTGGCCGAGGCGCTGGCCGGGGGCGGGGTGCTGGTGGAGCGGGCGGCCAGCGGCAGCGAGGCCGACTTCCTGGTGCGCACCGAGGTCTACGATGCCGTGATCCTCGACCTGGGGCTGCCCGATGGTGACGGCACCCGCTGGCTGGGCCAGTGGCGCGAGGACGGCATCGAGCTGCCCGTGCTCGTGCTCACCGCTCGCACCCGGTGGGCCGACAAGGCGGCGGGGTTCTCGGCGGGCGCCGACGACTACGTCACCAAGCCCTTCGAGACCGCCGAGGTGCTGTTTCGACTGCGCGCCCTGGTGCGGCGCAGCCACGGCCACGCCCATCCGGTGCTGCGCATCGGTGACCTGGCCTTCGATACCCACACCGGCAGCGTGACCCGTGCCGGCTGCCCGGTGAGCCTCACCGCCCAGGAGGCGCGGCTGCTCGCCTACCTGGCCCATGCCGCCCCGCGGGTGGTCAGCCGCAGCGAGCTGGCCGAGCATGTCTATGACCGCGACCACGAGCCCGACTCCAACGTCATCGATGTCCAGGTCAGCCGTCTGCGACGCAAGCTCGGCGCCGGGCATATCCAGACCCTGCGCGGTCAGGGCTACCGGCTGACGGGAGGTGACGGCACCCCATGAGCCGGCGTCGCCTGCCCTCCCTGGCGCGGGCCTCCCTTGCCACCCGCCTGCTGGTGGCCGCCCTGCTGGTCATCCTGATCTCGCTGCCCCTGGCGGGCCTGGGGCTCGCCCACCATTTCCGAGCCTCCACCACCGCCGCCTTCGACGAGCGCCTCGAGGCACTGCTCAACGTGGTGGTCGCCGGAGTGCGCTATGACGAGGTAGAGCAGCGGCTGCTGCACGAGCGCTCGCTGGGCGACCCGCGCTTCGAGCAGGTCTTCTCCGGCTGGTACTGGCAGATCAGCGACGGCGCCGATCGGGTGCTGGTGTCGCGCTCGCTGTGGGACCAGCGGCTGCCGGTCCAGCCCGCCTCCGGCCCGGAGGTGCGCGATGCCACGGGCCCCAGGGGCGTGGTCCTGCGCCTGATCGAGCGTGATATCCGCCTCGCCCCTCTCGAAGTGCCGCTGCACGTCGGTGTGGCGGTCTCTCGGGAGGGACTGGATGCGGAGCTGGCGCGCTTCTCCCGCCTGCTGGTGCTCTCGCTGCTGGGGCTGGCCCTGCTGCTGCTGGCCGCGCTGGCCGCCCAGGTGCGCTGGGCCCTGGCGCCGTTGCGAAGGCTGCAGGCCAACCTGCGCGACGTCGAGAACGGCGAGGCCGAGCGGCTGGATACCCGGCTACCCGGCGAGCTGTCGCGGCTGGCCGGCGCCATCAACGCCGTACTGGCGCGGGATCGGCGGCTGATGGAGCGTGCCCGCCACGCCGCCGGCAACCTGGCCCACGCGCTGAAGACGCCGGTGAGCGTGTTGACCACCCAGGCCGACGGTCTCGACGAGCCGCAGCGCGAGCGCATGAAGGCCGAGCTCAGGCGCATCGACGAGGCCGTGCGCCACCACCTGGCGAGGGCCTCCGCCGCGGGCGACACCGGGCTGCATCGGCCGAGCCGCTGCCTCGAGGTGCTGGCGCCGGTGCTGGAGGGGCTGGGCCGGATGGCCGAGCGACGCGGTATCCGCCTGAGCCCCGCGCTGCCGGAGGAGATGATGGTGCGCATGGATCCCCAGGATCTCCAGGAGCTGATCGGCAACCTGCTCGAGAACGCCCTGCGCTGGGCCACCAGCCGGGTCATCCTCGGCGGTCGCAGCGAGGCAGGCGGCAGCTGGCTCGAGGTCGAGGATGATGGCCCGGGCATGAGCGAGGCGCAGCGCCATCAGGCCATGGCCCGGGGGGCTCGGCTCGATGAGGTGTGCTCCGGCAGCGGCCTGGGCCTGGCCATCGTCGCCGACCTGGTCGCCCTCCACGGCGGCCGGCTGAGCCTGGACCGCTCGCGGCTGGGGGGGCTGGCGGTGCGGGTCTGGCTGCCTGCCGCTCCGCTGGCGGAAATCGGCCCGCCGGACCGGTAAGGTGGGTAGGCCGGCTCAGGGAGCCGCACCGGCCGCGCCGAGGAAGCGCTCCTGCCAGTAGGCGATCTCCACCGGTGCCGTTTCCACCCGGCGGCCGCGGCCCGGGGCGTGGATCATCTGGCCGTCGCCGCGGTAGATGCCCACGTGGCTGGCCTTGCCGCGTCCGGCGGTGTCGAAGAACAGCAGGTCCCCCGGGCGGGCCTGACGCACCTGCGGCAGTTCGCGGTACTGGTCGTCGGCGGTACGCGGCACCGCGATGCCGGCGCTGCGATAGACCAGCTCGACCAGGCCGGAGCAGTCCAGGGCTTCGGGGGTGTTGCCCCCCGGGCGATAGGGCGTGCCGAGGGCCTGCTCGGCGGAGGCGAGGATCAGTGCACGCTCGAGGGAGAGGCCCTCGTCGGGGGCGGCGTCACGGGTGGCCAGCTCGCGGCCGGCGCACCCGGCCAGCATCAGCAGCGCCATGCCTGCCGCCAGCAGGCGCAGGGCCGGAGCGTGAAAGGGGCGCCGCGGGTGGGCGGCGCGACGGGGGGCGCAGGGCATGTGAAGCATCCAACGGTACCGCTCGCTGATGGTCATGCGCCTACATTAGCCTGTGGCGGTCACGAGCGGAAGGCGATACGCGTGCCGTAGGTGAGCATCTCGTCCGGGGTCAGGGCATGGCCCGGCACGCCGATCATCTCGTCGCCACACTGGTCGGCCCAGGTCAGCACACCGTGGGTCAGGCCCATGTCGCCCAGCAGGTCCTGGATCTCGCCGGTGCCGAGGAAGGTGCAGGTGTTGCCCTCGGCGTCCGACAGTTCCGACACCCCGTTGGCATGGTGCAGGCGCACGATGTAGATGCCGTCCTGGGATTCGACCTCGACGATGGGCGAGAGGCCGTGGGACAGCGCATGGGACAGTTGCTTGAGGGTGATGTGGTCACCCAGGCTCATGTCGATAGCAGTCATGGTCAACCCTCGACTCGTTCCGGTTTCAGGGGCATATCACCTTCAATGTAGGCGTTCGCTCGTCTCCCTGCCTCACCAGCGAGGCCCTGGGTCAGGCGAAGGCGTAGACATCCATCGCCAGCACGCCGTGCTCGATGCTGTGGTGCAGGCGCTGGGCCCGGCCCCCGGCGCCCATGGCCACCAGCAGCGGCTGGAAGTGCTCGGGGGTGGGGTGGTTCTTCAGGGCGTGGGGGCCCTGCTCCCAGGCGAGCAGGGCCTCGCGGTCGGCGGTGGTCAGCTTCTCGTGTACCCAGTCGACGAACTCTCCCACCCAGGGCGGCATCGGCGTGCCCTGCTCCTGCATCTCGCTCAGGTTATGGGTCAGGCTGCCCGAGCCGATCACCAGCACGTTCTCGTCGCCCTCCTTCGTTCGAAATAGCGCGGCGAGCTTCTCGCCCAGTTCGACCAGCTCGGCACTGGACCAGGTGGTGGGCAACGACAGCGACACCACCGGGATGTCCGCCTCGGGGAACAGCAGCGACAGCGGCACCCAGGCGCCGTGGTCGAGGCCGCGCGCCGCCGGCACGGCGTTGAGCTCACGGGCCAGGCGCCTGGCCAGCTCTGGCTCGCCGGGGGCGGGGTACTGGCACTCGTAGAGTTCCCGCGGAAAGCCGCCGAAGTCGTGGATGGTCTCGGGGTGGGCGCTGGTGCTGACGGCGAGGCCCCGGGTCGCCCAGTGGGCCGAGACCACCACGATGGCCGCGGGGCGGTAGCGGTGGCCCAGGTCGCGCAGGAAGTCGTGGGCCGGCCCTGGCGTCAGGGCCAGCATGGGGGAGCCGTGGGAGATGAAGAGGCTGGGCAGCATGGGGAGACTCCTGTGGACGGGGTACGCCTGCCCCGGATGGGCAGGCGCAGGGTGACCCGAGTGGCTCAGGCGAAGCGGCGGCTCAGGGTCAGGCTACCGCTGCCGAGGCCGGCCTGCACCAGCAGGGCGATGGCCCAGAACACCGGGAACTCCCAGCCGCCGCCTTCGTTGGAGAACACCCAGCCGTTGCCCAGGTGGACCCAGGCGGCGCCGAGCAGTACCGGTACCAGCGCCAGGCTGATCCAGCGGGTGTAGATCCCGAGGATCAGCGCCAGGCCGCCACCGACCTCGGCCAGGATGGTCAGGTAGGCCAGGAAGCCCGGGAAGCCGATCGATTCGAAGTAGCCGACGGTGCCGGGAATGGTGAAGACGAACACCTTCATCAGGCCGTGGGCCAGGGTCATGACGCCGAGCGCGATGCGCAGCAGGGCGATGGCATGAGGCTGCAGGCTGGTGGCCTGGGTTTGAGAGCGGGCTTGGGTGATGGCTTGAGTGGTCATGGTGATGATCTCCGTCGGGGATGTTGTAGGGGAGAGTTGTGTGCGTTGATGGTTGTCACTCTACTCGACACCTGCGCGGAGATAATCTGCGGGATTCGCAAATGACTGTTGCGATATATGGGGCAGTCGCTGGCGCCGGCTACCGCCGCTGCTCCCCCTTATTCCAGCCCCAACCCCAGTTCCCGTTCCCAATGAGGCGGCTCCCCCCAGGCCTCGGCCAGCAGCTCGAGGAAGTGCTCGACCTTGGCCGGCAGGTGGCGGCGGGCGGGGTAGAGCCCGTGGATGTCCAGGGTCACCTGGGGTTCATGGGACAGGATCGGCACCAGGCGGCCGCTGCGAACGCTCTCGGTGACCAGGAAGCTCGGCTGCTGGACGATGCCGAGCCCGGCCTCGGCGGCCTGGGTCAGCACGTCGCCGTTGTTGCTCTCCAGCGGGCCCCGCACGCTGAGGTCGCTGCCGCCGAACTGCCAGTCGGTGCCGCTGTGGCCGGAGCGGTAGCGCAGGCAGCGGTGACGCTCCAGCTCCGCCAGGTCGCACGGCTCGCCATGCTCGGCCAGGTAGCCGGGCGAGGCACACAGCAGCAGGCGGCAGCGGGTCAGGCGGCGGGCCACCAGGCTGGAGTCGGGCAGGCTGCCGATGCGGATCGCCAGGTCGTAGCCCTCCTCGAGCAGGTCGACCCGGCGGTCGTTGAGGTCGAGGCGCACCTCGAGGGCCGGGTGTTCCACCATGAAGCGGGCCACCAGTGGGGCCAGGTAGCGGGTGCCGAAGCTCATCGGGCCGTTGACCCGCAGTCGGCCGCGGATCTCGCTGGCGCCGCGGCCGACCTCGGTTTCGGCCTCCTCCAATGCCTGCAGGATGCCCAGGGCCCGGGCCAGGTAGCGCTCGCCGGCCTCGGTGAGGTGGAGGCGACGCGTCGTGCGCTGCAGCAGGCGCACCCCCAGGTGCTCCTCCAGATCCATCACCTGGCGCGAGACGCGGGTGCGCGACAGGTCCAGCGCCTCGGCGGCGCGGGTATAGCTGCCCAGCTCGGCGACCCGAACGAAGGCGGTCATGGCATCCAGCAGGTTCATCGGTCAGTACCCCGTCATCTCCAGATAGCCCTCGCCCAGGGCCTCGTCGCTGTCGCGGTCGCGCACGACCACCTCGCCCTCCCAGTAGGCCACCGAGGTGGCCATCCAGCGTTCGCTGTGAGGGGCCTCCACCACCAGGTCGAGGCCCTGTGCCGGCAGCTCGAGCCGCCAGCGGGTCGGCACTGCGCGGCCGGCGACCCGGCTCGTCGCCAGCGGCGTCAGGGCCAGCTCGTCCGGGGCCAGGGCGCGGGGCTCGCCGGCTGGGGTGATCCAGGTACCGGAACGGTAGTTGCCGCCATCCTCGCCGCCGCCACGCAGCTGGAAGGCCATCAGCTTGTGGCCGCTGGCCAGGTGCAGCGAGAACCAGTCCCAGCCCGCCTGCTCCGGCCCCAGCAGCTGGCTGCTCCACTCGCGGTCGAGCCAGCCGCGGCCGCTCACCTCACGCGTCTCGCCGTCGAGCGTCACCTCCCCCTCGATGCGCCAGAAGGGCTGGCTGTAGTACATCGAGCCCTGGCCGTCGGCGGCCTTCTGGCTGAAGCCGGTCTCGCCGTGTTGCACCAGCGGCCCCTCGGCGGTGAGCGCGAGCCGGTAGCCGAAGCCGCCGTGCTCGTCGTCCTGTTGGGCCGTCAGGGTCAGCCGTTCGAAGGTATCGGCGTGGGGGGCCTCGACCCGGCTCTCGAGTCGCCAGTCGTCGAGCCAGGCGGCAAAGGGCGCGGCCCGTGCCCCGGCCTGGCCGTCGTCCCGCGCCGAGTGGCTGCGGGCGAAGCGCTCGGCGACCCGGTGGGTCACGCCCCGGGAGACCGCCATGTGCGCCATCCACAGCTGGTCGGCGGCCCAGGGGCCGGGGGCCGGCCGGGAGGCGGGGGGCGTCAGCGCCTGGCGGAACAGGGTCCACTGCAGGCCCAGTGGCTCGCCGGTCTCGTCGCGCAGGTTGGCGGTCAGGTACCACCACTCGATGCGGGTATCGGGGTGGGGGCCGTGATCCTTGGGGAAGTGCAGCGTCCGCTCGGGGCTCGCCTGCACGAAGCCTTCGGCAGTCTCGCCCAGCCCGGCGAAACCGGCCGTCTCGCCCGGCGGCGGCTCGCCCTCGCAGCCGGCGAGCACCAGCGCGGCCAGCAGGCCCGGCAGCCAGCGTCCGGCCTTCATGTCGCTTCCTCCTCGGCCAGCAGGGCGCGAGGCGGGATGCGCCACAGCGCCAGTACCGGCAGCGCGGTGGCCAGCAGGGCCACCGCCACGGCGGTGGCCAGGGTCACCAGGATCTCGCCGGGAAACAGGAACAGCGGCAGGCGCCAGCCGAAGGCGGCCACGTTGATCACCTTGACCAGTCCCGCGGTGACGGCGATCCCCAGGGGCACCGCCAGGCCCCCGGTGACCAGCGCCATCCCGCCCAGCTGGGCGAGCTGGCTGCCCATCAGGCGTCCCCGGGGCACGCCCAGCGCCCAGAGCGGTGCCAGCTGACGCCGGCGCTCCCGGGCCTGGGCCAGCAGGCTGGCGAGCAGGGCGAGCGCCGCCACGCCCAGGGTCAGGATGCTCAATGCCCGGGTGATGGTGAAGGTGCGCTCGAAGATGTCGGTGGAGAAGCGTTTCACCTCGCGCTGGTCGAGCAGGGTGTCGCTGTCGGGGCCGAAGCGGTCGGTGAGGGCGCCGCGCAAGGCCGCCTCGTCGGCGTCGGCGTGCAGCACGATGCCCACCGAGCCCGGCGGTGCCCGGTAGTGCTCGGCGAGGCGCGGCGTGGCCAGCAGTACCTCGCCGCGGGGGTTGCCGTAGTCCGGGTAGATGGCGGCCACGGTCAGTGTCTCGCGGTGGTTCTCGTGAAGGCCAGGGGCGTCGAGCACCAGCCGGTCGCCCGGCGCCAGTTGCTGGCCGATGGCCAGCTGCTCGTTGATGAAGGCCTGCTCGCCCGCGCGGAAGGCTTGCCAGGCCGCCTCGCGTCCTTCGAGGGTCGCCAGCAGCGGCCAGCTCGGCACGAGCCGCTCGCCCGGGGTGATGCCGTAGAGGCTCACCGGCAGGTTGAGGGGGCGGGGGCCATCGACGGCGATGGCATCGAGCAGGGTGGCCTCGGTGCGCCGGGTCGCCAGCAGCTCGTCGACCTCCGGCCGGTCGGCGAGCCAGGCGTGGATCTCGTCGTACCGCCCCGCCGGCGGGCGCAGGTAGAGGTCCGCCACCAGGCGCTGGTCCAGCCAGTCGAGGAAGGTCAGGCGGAAACCGCCCACCATGCTGCTCACCCCCAGGTTGGCGGAGAGCGCGATCAGCAGCGCCATCATCGCCAGCGCCAGGCGCGGCAGCTGCAGCTGCAGGTCGGCCAGGCCCCACTGGAGCAGGGCTCGTCGCCGGGAGAGGTGCGCGAGCCCGGCGAGGCCCAGCGCCAGCAGCGGCGGCAGCCAGAGCGCACTGGCGAGCAGCAGCATGGCCATCAGGCCGAAGCCGGCCAGCAGCCCCTCGCCGGGCGGCTGGCGCACGAGCCAGGCCCACAGCACCAGCCCGACCAGGCCGCAGGCGGCGCCGCTGGTGGCCATCAGCCGCAGCTGACGATGGAAGCCCGTGCGCCAGGCCTGGGCCTGGCCGAGGCCCAGCACGCCGAGCCGGGCGGCCCGCCACAGCACGCCGCTGCCGGCCAGCAGCAGGCCGCCGAGGGTCACGGCCAGCCCGCCGAGCCAGTAGTGCCAGGGCAACTGCAGCTCGGCCGCCACCCCGGCGCCGTAGAGGCTGTCGAGGGTGGCGGCGACGTCCGGCAGCAGCGCCCGGGCCAGCCACACGCCGCTGACGATGCCGGCCAGGGCGCCGACGAGCCCCAGCAGCACCAGCTCGAGCAGCAGCAGGCCGACCAGGCGGCGGCCGGGCACGCCCAGCGCCCGCAGGGTGCGCAGCATGCCGAGGCGCTGCTCCAGGGCCAGGCCGAGCGCCGCCTGGACGATGAACAGCCCCACCACCAGGGCCAGCAGCGCCATGGCGGTGAGGTTGAGGTGGAAGCTCTCGGTGAGCTGGCCCGGCGAGACCAGGGTGGTCGCCCGGGTCAGCGCCAGGCCGTCCGGCGCCTCGGCCAGGGCGTCGGCGGCGGTGACCAGGCGCGTCAGCGTCTCGCCGGCGTCGAGCAGGGCCGCGGCGGCGGCGATATCCATCACCAGGGTATCGGGCGGCAGCGCCGATGCCAGGGCCAGGGGCGGCAGCCACCGGCCGTCGAGGACGGGGGTGGCGCCCTCGGCATCGCGGGCCGCAACCCCCAGGGCCGGCAGGGTGTCGGGGGCCAGGCGGGTCTGCCACGGCGGCGTGAGAAAGGCGGTGAGCCCGCCCTGGCTCGACACCAGGCGGCCGCCGGCGAAGGCGCTGTCGCCGGGCTGGGTCAGCGGGTCGATGCCGATCACCGTCAGTCGGGTGCCGTCGGGGGCCTCCAGCTCGCCCTCCAGCAGCGGCGACACCGGCAGCCCGGCCCGGCGCAGGGCCAGGAAGTCGTCGCGGGTCAGCGGTTCGCCGTCGCGGCGTTCGAGACGGTCCAGCCCGGTGGAGAAGAGCGCCTCGGCGCGGGCGTAGCTGTCGCGGGCCGAGGCGTTGATCGCCTGCACGCTGCTCCACAGGGCGCTGGCCACCCACAGGCCCAGCAGCAGCATGGCCAGCTGGCCGGGATGGCGGCGGTAGTGGGAGAGCAGGGTGGCCAGGGTGGTGAGCATCGGGGGCACGAGGGTGAGAATCGACCGGGGCCTGGTGGCCCCTCGTGCCGGCATCGTCTCACAGAAGCGGCGAGGCGGGGAGTGGCAGGCGCCGCGCACGCTCGACTCCCTGTCACCCGCCGCCGAGCGGTCGCGCCCGGCGGAGGATCAGTCGAGGTGCAGCCACCTGGCCAGCCGCGAATGGCGGTGGCGGCTCAGGTACCAGGGCAGCAGGGCCATGGCGGCAAGGATCGTGATGGCCGCCGTGGTGCTGAGCAGGGGATGCAGCTCGAAGGTATGGCCGAGGCTGGCGAACACCAGGGTCATCGGCAGCATGCCGATCACCGAGGCCAGGGCGAAACGCCATGCCGCGATGGCGGTCACGCCGGCGGCGTAGCTGATCAGGGCGAAGGAGAAGATGGGAATCAGGCGGGTGAGCAGCACCGTGATGAACAGCAGCCGCTGCGAACCTTGTGCACCGAACAGCGGGTTGTTCCGGTACCGTTCGCGCAGCAGGTCACGTCCCAGCAGCCGGGCAAGAGAGAAGGCGATCAGAGCCCCGCACAGGGCGCCGGTCACCGAGAGCAGGGCCCCGGGAAGGATGCCGAATGCCAGCCCCGAGGCGGCGGTGACCGGCAGGGTGGGCAGGGGGCCGACCACCACCGTCAGCACCATGAGGGCCACCAGCAGCAGCGGCCCCAGTGCGCCGCGGCCGTTCAACCACCGCGACAGGGCGTCGGGCGACAGGGCGTCGGGCATGCCCAGCTGCCCCAGCACCAGCCAGACCAGGGTCATGCTCATCGCCGCGGCGATGAGCACGCCCGCACGAAACATCCAGTCACGCCGGGCCATGTCGCTCACTCGAGGCGTCATCTACCCGGCCATGGGACAGGCGCAGGCAGCGGTCGAGCGGTGCCGCCACCCGCGGGCTGTGGGTCACCACCAGCAGCGCGCTGCCGGCGTCGCGCACCAGCGCCAGCAGCAGTTCGAGCACCTCGCCCGCGGTGGTCTCGTCGAGGTTGCCGGTGGGCTCGTCGGCGAGCAGCAGGGCGGGACGCGAGGCCAGGGCGCGGCCGATGGCCAGGCGCTGCTGCTGGCCGCCGGAGAGCTGCTCCGGATAGCGTTTCTCGAGCCCGGCCAGGCCCAGCCGCGCGATCAGCTCGGCTGACCAGGCGGCCTCTTCGCGGCCGGCCAGGCGCGCCTGCAGGCGCAGGTTGTCGGCGACGTTCAGGCTCGGCACCAGATGGAACTGCTGGAACACCAGCCCGAGGGTCTCGCGCCGCAGCCGGGCCCGGGCGGGTTCGGCAAGCGTCGAGAGTGGGTGGCCGGCGAGGCGTACCTCGCCGGCATCGGGGAGGTCGAGCCCCGCGGCCAGGTGCAGCAGGGTCGACTTGCCGCTGCCCGATTCGCCCATCAGCGCCAGGCTCGCGCCGGCGTTCAGGGTCAGGTCGACCCCGGCCAGCACCTCAAGCGGGCCCTGGGGAGTGGGGTAGGCCTTGTGAACCTGGCGGAACTCGAGCATGAGGAAGGCATCCTGGGCAACCGGTGTCCAGATGGTCCCATAAAAACGGCGCCACCCGAAGGTGGCGCCGGAAACCGCCGTCAGCGACGAGGATCAGTGGCTATGGTCGTGGCCGTGATCGTCGTCGTCATCGCCGTGATCGTCGTGGCCCGGCTGGGCCAGGGCGTCATTCAGGACCCTGGCGTTGTGGCGCATCATGCCCAGGTAGGTGCTGGCCTCGCCCTCGGCGGCCAGGGCGTCGGCGTAGAGGGTGCCGGCAATGGGCAGGCCGGTCTCCTCGGCGAGCTGGTTGATGATCGCCGGGCTGGTCATGTTCTCGTGGAACAGCGCCTGGACGTTCTGCTCGCGGATCACGTCGATCAGGCGTGCCATGTCGGCGGCACTGGGTTCGGCCTCCGAGGAGAGCCCCACCGGCGAGAGGAAGCGCACTCCGTAGGCGCTGGAGAAGTAGCCGAAGGAGTCGTGGCCGGTGATCACGCTGGTGGACGAGGGGATCTCGGTGAGCAGTTCACGGACCTCGGCCTCGGTGGCCTCGAGTTCGTTGATGTAGCGCTCGGCGTTGTCGCGGTAGCTCATCTCGTTGGCCGGATCGGCCTCGATCAGGCCATCGCGGATATTGACCACGTAGACCTGCCCCATGGCCAGGTCCTGCCAGGCGTGGGGGTCCTGGTCGCCGTGGGCGTGATCGTCATGGCCCTCATCCCCATGCTCGTCATGCTCGTGGTCGTCATGGCCGTGGTCGTCGTGGCCGTGGTCGTCATGGCCGTGGTCGTCGTGGCCGTGGTCGTCATGGCCGGGGTCGTCGTGGCCGTGGTCGTCGTGGCCGTGGTCGTCGTGGCCGTGGGCGCGGTCATGCTCGTGGCCATGGTAGTCCAGCAGGTCGACGCCATCGGTGGCAGTGACCAGCGGGCCGGCATAGTCGCTGGAGTCGATCAGCCGCTCCATCCAGCCCTCGAACTGCAGGCCGTTGAACACCACCAGGTCGGCATCGGCCAGCGACCGGGCATCGCTGGGGCTGGGCGAGAAGACGTGGGTGTCGCTGTCGGGGCCCACCAGCGAAGTCACCTCGACATGCTCGCCGCCGACGTTCTGGACCATGTCGGCGAGGATGCTGAAGCTGGCGACCACCTGGATGCGTTCGGCAGCGAAGGCGGCCGGCAGTGCCAGCATGGCGGACGTGCCTATCACCAGGGCGGAGGGTCTGAGGGTACGCAACATTGCAGGGGCTCCTTGTGGGGAGTTGATAAGGGATCAGTGGGCTTCGGGCGCGCCCAGTGGCGCGGCCTGGCGGCGCAGGCGAGCCAGCAGGCTGTGATGGCGCCCGAACAGGGCGGAGAACATGTAGCCGGCGCCGGCCAGCAGGATGATCGCCGGGCCGGAGGGAATGCTGAGGTGGTAGGAGAGCAGCAGGCCGCCGCTGCTGGCGACCATGGCGATGCCGATGGCGACGCCGATCAGCCCCTCCAGGCGCTTGCTCCAGAAACGTGCGGCGGTGGCCGGCAGCATCATCAGGCCCACGGCCATCAAGGTGCCCAGGGTCTGGAAGCCGGCGGTGAGGTTGAGTACCACCAGGCCGAGGAAGATGCCGTGGACCAGGCCGCCGTGCACGCCCTGGCCGCGCAGGAAGAGCGGGTCGAGGCACTCCACCACCAGGGCGCGGAAGATGCTTGCCAGGGTCACCACGATCAGGCTGCTGATGGCGGCGATCAGGATCAGGGCGGTGCTGTTCACGGCGAGGATCGAGCCGAACAGCACATGGGTGAGGTCGACGCTGCTGCCGCCCAGCGAGACCAGCATCACCCCCGCGGCCAGCGAGATCAGGAAGAAGCTGGCCATGGCGGCGTCCTCGCGCTGGCCGGTCATCTGCGACACGCTGCCCGCCAGCACCGCCACCAGCAGCCCGGAGAGCACGCCGCCGAGGCTCATGATCGGCAACGAGAAGCCGGCCAGCAGGAAGCCCAGTGCCACCCCCGGCAGGATGGCGTGGGCCATGGCGTCACCGATCAGGCTCATGCCGCGCAGCACCAGGAACACGCCCATGGGCGGGGCGGCCAGGGAGAGGGCGAGGCCGGCCACCAGGGCGCGCCGCATGAAGCCGTAGTCGAAGGGAGCGATCACCCACTCGTTGAGCAGCGCTAGCATGTGCCCACTCCCTGGGTGGCGCTCGACAGCGAGGCGGCCGCCGCGAACGGCACCTGGGTCTGGAGGATGGCGTCGGGCGAGGACCACTGCACATGTCCCCCGCCGAGGAGTACCACCTCGTCGGCCAGGCGGGCGAGCTGATCCATGTCGTGCAGCACCACGATGATGGTGGCGCCGGCCCGGGCCATGTCGCGCAGCACGGTCATCAGCACGTCGACGGTTTCGGCATCGACGTTGGCGAAGGGTTCGTCGAGCAGCAGCAGCTCGGCTTCCTGCATCAGCGTGCGGCCGATCAGCGCCCGCTGGCGCTGGCCCCCGGAGAGCTCTCCCAGCGGCCGGTGGGCCAGATGGGAGATGCCCAGCCGCGCCATGATCTCCCGGCCACGACGGTAGTGCGCCGCACAGTAACCCTTCAGCGCCCCGTGACTGGGCCAACTGCCGGTCATCACCAGCTCTTCCACGCTCATGGGAAAGGTCAGGTCCAGGGCCAGCTGCTGCGGCAGCCAGGCGCGCCGCTCCCGGGGCACCGTGCACTCGACACGGCCGGTGATCGGCTTGAGCATCCCCATGATGCCCTGGATCAGGGTGCTCTTGCCGGTGCCGTTGGCGCCCACCAGGGCGGTGATGGCACCGTCGCGGAAGCTGCCCTCCACATGTTCGAGCACGGTACGGTTGCCCTGGGCCAGCTGCAGGTCGTGCAGCCGCAGTCGGGTCGGGGCCGCCGGCGACATCAGGACCACCAGCCCGCCGCCCAGGACACCGTCAGCCACAGCAGGGCGAGCGGTACCGTCACCAGCAGCAGCCGGCGCGTGGCGGACAGCGACATCAGGGAGAAATGACAGGGCCCCTCGGGGCGGTGCCGATGGGTGTGCGAGCGGTGTGCCATGACACGACGACTCCGGGTATCGAGATTAAGATATAACATAACAAACGCGAGGCGGGATCGCAGCCCCGAAATCGCCCTCCCGCCACTCGTTTCGTCGCGGTGAGCGCAACCTCCCGCGTTTCCTGACGCCCTGGATCGCCACGGGCGTCATGGACGGCCCCGGTGTCGTGGAAGGGTGGCGTCGGCAGGCAGGCGTGCCGGCTCCCGGCGCTGCAGCAGCCCGCCCCGGGAGCCGGCCAGCAGCGAGGCCAGGTAGCCCATGCCGGCCAGCAGGATGATACAGGGGCCGGTGGGCAGTTCCAGGTGATAGGAGCCCAGCAGGCCGATCACGCTGGATGCCAGTGCCATGCCCACGGCAACGGCGATCATGCCCTCGAGCCGTCGGCTCCAGTAGCGGGCCGCGGCCGCCGGCAGGAGCATCAGCCCGGCGGCCATCAGGGTGCCCAGGGTCTGGAAGCCGACCACCAGGGTCGATACCACCAGGCCCATGAACAGGGCATGAAACCATCCTGCGTGCCGGCCCTGCAGAGTGAGGAAGGTCGGGTCGAGGCACTCCACCACCAGGGCCCGGAAGGCAATGGCCACGGTGACCAGCACGGCACTGCCGGCCAGGGCCACCAGCATCAGGGTGGGAGTATCCACGGCCAGGATCGAACCGAACAGGACATGGCCGAGATCCAGCGGCGACCCCGACAGCGACATCACCATCACCCCGGCCGCCATGGCGACCAGGAACAGGCTGGCCATGGCGGCGTCCTCTCGCAGCCCGCTGAGGGTGGAGATGCCGCCGGCCACGGCGACCGTGACCAGGCCGGCGGCGAGGCCGCCGAGCATCATCAGCGGCAGCGAGAAGCCCGCCAGCAGGAAACTCACGGCCACGCCGGGAAGAATCGCATGCGACAGCGCCTCGCCCATCAGGCTCAGGCCGCGCAGGGTCAGCAGCACGCCGATGACGGGAGCGGTCAGCGACAGGGCGATGGAGGCGGCCAGGGCGCGCCGCATGAAGCCATAGTCCAGCGGCGAGGCGAGCCACCACAGCAGGGTATCGAGCATCGGCGTATCCCGAGGGCAGTATAAGACATGTTATATCATAACATTTCATTCGCCATCCAGCGCCTCACGATGCGATCCGTACCGGCCGGCTCAGTAGCGCAGCGCCAGCCCCAGCTGATTGGGCCCCACCAGGAAGGCGTATTCGCCCTCGAGGTGGATATCACCGATCGACACCCGCGCCGGCTGGAAACGGTTCACCGCCGCCGTGGCCTGGCGCGGCTGGGTCTGCAACTGCAGCTCGCTGACCAGCATGCCGGTGGCGAAGTTGATCGCCCCGTCGCGCTCGCGGCCATCGCCCACGGCGATCAGCAGCCCCGCCGCGGTGTTCACCGCCAGTGAGCCGAGGCGGGCCTCCAGGCTGCGCCGTCGGCGCTCCTCCTCGGCCACGGCCCGGAGCAGCCGGCGGGCGCTCTCGATATCGCTCCCGCCGTCACGCAGCTCCCGATGGGCCCGGGGGTGCGGCTGGCGGTCCAGGAACATGCCGCCCAGCGCCAGGGCGGACTTCACCACCCCGACCCGGGCGTCGTAGCGGTCGTCGCGGTCGCTCGCCTCGCTGGCCTGCCAGGCGTTCACCGCCAGGCTGGTGGCATAGACCCCGGTCCAGCCCGCCTGCCAGAGGTTGGCATGACGCTCGCCCCTGGCCAGGGCGTCCTCGTAGGCCTGCCACTCCTGCTCGGGTGTCTGGGCCAGGGTCGAGGCGGCGGGCAGGCTCAGCAGCAGGGCCAGCAGGCAGGCAAGCAGGCGAGTGGGGGACATGGCGGTCTCCGGGTGGCGGGCAGGATTCTCCAAGGGTAGCACCGCGAGGCTGCCCGGGCGGCACGAGGCATCGGCCACCTTCCGTGAGCCGTAAGCCACCGGTATCGTGGAGAGTCGCTGCCCTGTAACCAGATTGTCATGTTCGGGCGTTACCGTGCGCGCACTGACATGAAACCGTCATGCAACTGTCACAACGACCGTGCCGCCACCCAACAGGCTTCTTATGTCGAGAACCGAGCTCTCCCCTTCCCCCGACGACCGGGCGCTCGCCCGGCAGCCACGCCATGAGACGCCCGCCTGGTTGCGTGGTCTCTATGCCGGCCTGTGCCTCTACCTCTTCCTGGCCGCCCTCAATGTGCTGGGCTCCGGCCTGGGCACCTTCGGTAGCGACAGCGACCTGCTGACCCGCGCCTTCGCCTACGGCGCGAACCCCTTCATCGCCCTGATGGCCGGCGTGCTGGTCACCATGGTGGTGCAGAGCTCCTCGTTCACCTCGGCGCTGATCGTCACCCTGGTGGCCAGCGGCGAGATGACCCTGGGCACCGCGGTGTTCGCCATCATGGGCGCCAATATCGGCACCGCGGTGACCGGGGTGATCGTGGCCCTGGCCAACGTGCGCATCAAGCGCAACTTCCGCCGCTCCTTCACCGCGGCGATGATGCACGACTTCTTCAATATCCTCACCGTGCTGGTGGTCTTCCCCATCGAGTGGCTCACCGGCATCTTCCACGAGGGCGGGCACGGCCTCTTCACCCGCCTGGCCGGCTGGCTGGCCGACCTCATCGGCCTGGAGGAAGTCGCCAAGCCCAGCAGCCCCGTCAAGGTGATCACCGCGCCCATCGTCGACGCCGCCGACTGGCTGGGTACCGCCCTGATGCCCAGCGTCGCGGCCGCGGGGCTCTTCATGGCGGGCCTCGGCCTGCTGCTGATGTTCACGGCGCTGGTGTTCATGGTGCAGAACCTTCGCGGCGCCCTGCTGCGCCACATGGACGGCCTGTTCCGCACCTACTTCTTTCGCACCGATGCACGCGCCTATGGCGTAGGGGTGGTCTCCACCGTGCTGGTGCAGTCCAGCTCCATCACCAGCAGCCTGATGGTGCCCCTGGCCGGGGCCGGGGTGGTGCGCCTGCGCCGGGTGCTTCCGTTCATGATGGGGGCCAACCTGGGCACCACCGTGACCAGCGTGCTGGCCGCCACCGCCAACCCCGTCGCCGCGGCGATGACGGTGGCGCTCTTCCATGTCATCTTCAACCTGACCGGTACCGCCATCTGGTGGCCGTTGCGCGTCATTCCGCTGCGTATCGCCACCTGGTACGGCCGCCTGGCCGGCCAGCAGATCCGTTACGCCTTCCTCTTCCTGATCGGCGTATTCCTGGTGGTGCCGCTGGTCGGCATTACCGTCACCGAACTGTTCATGAGCCTGCGCTGAGCGCGGCCAACCGGGAGGTTCCCCCATGTTTCGACAGCTCTACAGCGCCCTGACCTCCGAGAAGACCCTCGACCAGGCGTTCGAGGACCTGACCCTGATGCTGGAGCACGGCGCCTGGATGTTCGCCCGTGCCAACGAGGTGCTCAACAGCACGGTGCCGGCGGAAGACGTGCGCCAGCCGCTCTACGACCGCGACCAGGCCATCAACGAGCTGGAGCGCTCCATCCGGCGCAAGGTGCTGCGCCACCTCACCGTCAACCCCGGTCACGATGTCGCCATCTGCCTGGCGCTGATGAGCGTCGGCAAGGACGCCGAGCGGATCGGCGACTACTGCAAGAACGTGTTCGAGGTAGGCGCCTTCTACACCGAAGGCTTCCATGTGCCCCGCTACCAGGAGCCGCTGGACGGCATGGCCGAGCAGCTGGGTGGCCTGTTCGGCAAGCTGATCGAGGCCACCCGGGACTCCGACGAGGAGCAGGCCCAGCGGGTGCTGACCGCGACGCGGGACGTTCGCCGTGACTGCGACGCTCTCATCGAGGCGCTGCTGCGCGAGGAGGGGCAGATCGCGTTCCACGAGGCCGTGGCCTACTCCCTGCTGGCGCGCCACTACAAGCGTGTGGCGTCCCACCTGGCCAATATCGCCACCGCCGTGACCGGGCGGCTGGAGGACCTGGACTTCCCGCTGGAGGGCGACGAGGCGCTGTGAGCCGGCGGTGGCCGTGACCGTTCACGGTCGATGTCGTAGAGTCGAGGGGCGCAGCCACGAGGAGGATTTCATGCGCCCGTCCCTCGACGACCACGCCCTCGATACCCTCTTTCGAGAGGCGCACACCGCCCACGGCTTCCTCGATGAAGCCGTGGACCCGGCCACCTGGCGTCGGCTCCACGACCTGCTCAAGTGGGGCCCCACCTCGATGAACTGCCAGCCCGCACGCTATCTCTTCATCACCAGTGACGAGGCCAAGTCCCGATTGCTGCCGGCGCTCTCCGAAGGCAACCGCGACAAGAGCCATCAGGCCCCCGCGACGGTGATCGTGGCCACCGACACCCGCTTCTACGAGCACCTGCCGACCCAGTACCCCCACTCGCCCAATGCCCGCGAGCGCTTCGCCGCCAACCCGGAGAAGGCCAGCGAGACCGCCTGGCGCAACGCCACCCTGCAGGGGGCCTACCTGATCCTCGCCGCCCGCGCCCTGGGCCTGGACGTGGGGCCGATGAGCGGCTTCGACGCCGCGGCGGTCGACGCCGAATTCTTCCCCGACGGCCGCTGGCGGGCCAATTTCCTGGCCAACCTCGGGGTCGCCGACCCGCAGGCGAACCGCCCCCGGGCACCGCGGCTGGCGTTCGAGGAGGTGGCGGCAGTGCTGTGAGGGAGCTCCCTGCGGGGCCCGGCGATCCCGAGGAACGGCGGGCAGGCACGTTACGGCACGCCAGCCCTCGAAGGGGATCGCTGCCTGGCCGGGTGTCCACTAGGCTTGAGGGTGAGCAGGGGAGGCCGCTGCATCGGACATCGCCCTGCCTGCTGCCTGGCCCGAGGACGCATCGCTACGGGGCGGACACGCCGCCCCCTGTGCGCGATCGGGGCAGGCGACTCTGGTGATAGTTCACGCGTTGAATGCAGGAGGTGTGTCATGGGTACCTGTGCCACTTGCGGCAATCAGTACGAAAACACTTTCACGGTCAGCAAGGGTGGTGAAAACTTCGATTTCGACTCCTTCGAATGCGCCATCCACAAGCTGGCGCCGACATGCGTGCAGTGCGGCTGCCGGGTGGTCGGGCACGGCGTCCAGCACGGCGACACGATCTTCTGCTGTGCCCACTGTGCCGGCATGGCCGGTGAGTCGGGGCTGGTCGACCATAACTGACACGGGGCCACCGACCCGCCCGGCCCGCGCGGCGAGGCCCCGCCCGCATGCCCCCGCCCCTGGCGCCTGGAGCCGACGCGGGGGCGTTTTTCGATCAACCAAACGCCTCGGTATCGATTTCCTTCTGCAGGGCCTCGCCGTAGCGCTCGCCCGCCACCCGGTCCGGGGTCAGCATGGCGTCCAGCCGGGCCACGGTGGCCGGCGCCAGGCGCAGGCCGTCGGCGCCCAGGTTCTCGCCCATGTGGGCCGCCGAGCGGGTGCCGGGGATCGGCAGGATGTCGTCGCCCTTGGCCCGCAGCCAGGCCAGCGCCAGCTGGCCGCTGGTGACCTCGAGTTCCTTCGCCACGGCCTGGAGCTCGGCCAGCTGCGCCAGGTTGCGGGGCAGGTTCTCGGCACTGAAGCGCGGCATGCCGCGCCGCACGTCGCCCTCCGCCAGCGGGGTGTCGGCCTGGATCGCCCCGGCCAGGAAGCCCCGGCCCAGGGGGCTGAAGGCCACGAAGGCGGTGTCCGCCTCGCGGCACGCCTCGAGCACCGCGATCTCCGGGTTGCGGGTCCACAGCGAGTATTCCGACTGCACCGCGGCGATGGGGTGCTCGGTGCGGGCGCGGCGCAGGGTGGCCGCGGAGACCTCGGAGAGCCCGATGGCGCCGATCTTGCCCTCCGCCACCAGCCGGGCCAGCGCGCCCACGCTCTCCTCGATGGGCACCGTCCGGTCCCAGCGGTGCAGGTAGTAAAGGTCGATATGGTCGGTCTGCAGGCGCGCGAGGCTCGCCTCGCACTGCTGCCGGAGCGTCTCGGGTCGCCCGTCGATCACCTTGCGGCCGAGTTCGGGGTCGAAGGCCATGCCGCACTTGCTGGCCAGCAGGATCTCGTCGCGCTGGCCCGCCAGGGCCTTGCCCACCAGCCGCTCGTTGGCGGTGGCGCCGTAGAGGGTGGCGGTGTCGAAGTGGCGGTAGCCCATGTCGAAGGCGGCATCGAGGGCCTTCAGCGTCTCGGCCTCGGGCACCGGCTGGCCGTAGCCGTGGGAGAGGTTCATGCAGCCCAGGCCGATGGCGGGCGAGCCGAGGGCCTGGAGTCGGGAAAGGAGCGTCATGTTGGGGTTCCTTGTTCTCAGCGTTTGCGGGCGATGAACTGCACCACGGCGCCCGGGCCGGTGTGGCCGCGGCCCTCCACCACCTCGCGCTCGCACTCGCGGCTGAGCTCGATCTCGAGTTCGGCGAAGGCCCGGTTCAGCTCGGCAGCGGTGGGGGTGCGGTCCGGGGTGTCCGGTCCGCCGGTGTCGCGGGGCACCTGGTCCGGGGTGTAGGCCTCGAGGATCAGCACGCCGCCGGGCTTGAGCGCCCGGATCACCTGGCGGTGCAGGTGGGGGCGACCCGCGGCCGGCACGTGGCAGAAGATCGACACCACCGCATCGAAGGACTCGGGTTCGAACTCGTGGGTGGTGAGGTCGGCGTGCAGGGTGGTCAGCACCACGTCCTTCTGCTCGGCAAGCCGGGCGGCCTTGCGCAGGCCCACCGAGGAGGCGTCCACCGAGGTGACCCAGTGGCCGAGCCCGGCCAGGTAGACGCCGTTGCCCCCCTCGCCGTCCGCCAGGCAGAGCACCCGCCTGGGCGGCTCGCCGATCCGCCCGGCATGGTCGCGCAGGAAGTCGTTGGGCTCGATGCCGTAGACATAGTCGTCCGTGCGGTAGCGCTCGTCCCACATGAAGGGTTCCTCGATCTCATAAGGCAATATCACCAAAGAATAACAGCTGCCTGTCGGACGCGGCCAACGTCCTGCGGGTATGCTGTGCTCCCCGATGCCGCTCGTCGACAACAACACGGACCCAGGAGCCCCGGCTTGGCCATGCCCTCGTCATCATCCGCCCGGATGCCTTCCCCTCGTTCTGTTTCCCCGCGCTACCGGGTGCTGCTGGCCGGGGTGTTCAGCCAGCTCCTCTGCATCGGCGTGGCGCGTTTCGCCTATACGCCGCTGCTGCCGGTGATGCAGCAGCAGACCTGGCTGAGCGATGCCCAGGGCGGCTGGGTGGCCGCCCTCAACTACGCCGGCTACATGCTCGGCGCGCTGGTGGCGGCCTCCATCCACAGCATCCGCCTCAAGGACAGCCTCTACCGCCTCACCCTGCTGCTGGCGGTGCTCTCCACCGCCGGCATGGCGCTGGCCGACAGTTTCTGGCTGTGGGCGAGCATGCGCTTCGTGGCCGGCTTCTCCAGCAGCGGGGCGATGCTGCTGGCCTCGGGGCTGATCCTGCACTGGCTGATTCAGCACCGTCAGCGCGGTGAGCTGGGCATCCACTTCGCCGGCCTGGGGCTGGGCATACTGGTCGCCGCCCTGGCGGTGGAGCTGATGCTGCGCGTCCCGCTGGGCTGGCAGGCCCAGTGGTGGGGATTCACGGCGCTGGCCGCGGTGCTGCTGGTGCCCGCCTGGCTCTGGATGCCGCGCCCCGCGAAGCCGAGCGAGGGTAGCGGCCACCGTCATCGGCAGGCCGCCCCGCCCTCGCGCACCTTCATGCGGCTGATGCTCGCCGCCTACTTCTGCGCCGGCTACGGCTACGTGATCAGCGCCACCTTCATCGTGGCGATCGTCGAGCGCGAGCCGCTGCTGGCCGGCGCCGGCAACTGGGCCTTTGCCCTGGTGGGGCTGGCCGCCGCCCCCGCGGTGATGCTGTGGGACCTGGTGGCCCGCTGGATGGGCTATCTCGGCGCGCTGATCACCGCCATGGCCCTGCAGGTGGTGGGCATCGTGCTGCCGGCACTGACCGACAGCCTCGCCGGCGTGCTGCTCAGCGCCGTGCTCTACGGCGGCACCTTCCTGGGTTGCGTGAGCCTGGTGCTGACCATGGCCGGCCGGCTCTACCCGCAGAGCCCGGCGCGGCTGATGGGGCGCATGACGCTCGCCTACGGCGCCGCGCAGATCGTCGCCCCGGCGCTCACCGGCATGCTCGCCGAGGCCACCGGCCACTACGACACCGGCCTGTGGCTGGCCGGCGGCTTCGTCGCCCTGGGCGCCGTGCTCCTCGCCTGGCTGCGCCGGGTGGACCAGACGGCGCAAAGCCTGGATGCCGAGGCGAAGGTGGGGTGAGGGGATGCTGCCTTGCATCCCGCGACGGGTTTCCAGGAATATTCCTGAATTATCATAATGTTAGGTGTGGGTCGCTGACAGGGCGGCCAGCGCTGGGAGTCGCTATGGGGTCAGCCCCCGGCGGCGTGGATTCCGCTTGCAAGGCGCACCTTGACGGGCTTCGTGACTTGGCTGGGGTCTGACCCCATAGGGGCAGTCTCGGCGCTTTTTTCGGCGAAAAAGCTGCCAACGTCGAGAAAAACGTGGGGATTTTCCGGGCTCCAGGGGGCAGGCCTCGGTGCTTTATCGGCGAACGTGCCGCTATCATCGAGACACTCGTGGACTGGCCCCAGAATCAATCCCAGCGGATCCAGGTGGCCAGCGCCTCGCGGTTGGCGATCTCGATCTGCTGGGCGCGTGGGTCGGGTTCGCTGTGATGCGGGTTCACTCCGAGTTCCCGCAGGGCGTAGAGCACCAGCGGACCTCGGCAATGCAGCAACAGCTCGCCATCCGCCATGCCGTAGTCCATGGCGAGGAGCTCACGCTCGGTATCGGGCAACCGCCGGTCGGGGATCAACCTGACCGCCACCTGGGTGTGCCACTGCTCGTCATGCACGCCGCCATGAGCCCCCAGCATCTCTCCACAGGGCTCCGGTACTCCCCGGAAGCGGCTCAACACGAAGTCCCGGTAGGCAAGATGCTTTTCGCAGAATGCCCGAACATGCCAGCGCCCGGCGGCGAACACCAGGGTGTGCGGCACGATGATGCGTTCCTCCCCCTCCGGGCTGGAAAATGACGCATAGGTCACTTCCAGCCGTTGCCCCAGTCGAGATGCCTTGACCAGTTCGCGTACCACTTGCGGTGACACCCGGCGGCTGGGGAGAGGCAACGACTCGGTATCCGCCGCACCCAGCCCGAGACCGGTGAAGGGTGAGTCCAGCCCCTGACCCGAACCCAGCAGATGTAGGTACTCCTCGACCCGGCCGAAGGTGAAGTGTGGCGAAAAGCCCTCGGCGGGCAGGAATCCCTTGCGCGACTCGTCATACAGCAGGTTCGCGGGCACCAGTTCCCGATAACGCTTGAGCACCTTCTGAGCCTGCTGGCGCCCGATGCCGAACGCCTGGCCGATGTGCGAAGACGCCACCCTTCCCTCCCACAGCGCCAGGATCTCGATCAGCCGGTAGCGGGCCAGGGTGTCCCAGGGAGGTGGTGTGCAGGTAGTCATGGCCTATCCGTGGGTGGAGACCGGTCAAGATCCATCGACGGCCGGAATCATGACCGGGCTGAAGAATATGGTGGATGAATGCTCAGGCATGGCACAGTCGAGTTAAGAATGCTTGTATGGACTTGGAGACGCAATGGGGCCGGGGGGCAGGGATGTCGTATTACCTATACTGGGGCAAGGCGAAACCGGCCGATGGGGGCGATAGCTGCCACTTGTTGCCTTTCCACAGCCTGGATGTGGCAGCCGTGGGGTGGCATCTGCTCGATCCGCGGCGTCCCCTGGCCCAGCGTCTGGCCAGCCAACTGGTGATGTCTCCTGAAGCGCTTCGGCCATTCCTCGTTTTCCTGCTCGGCTTGCACGATCTTGGCAAGTTTTCCCGCGCCTTCCAGGGGGTGGCCTGTCCCGAGGGGGTCGCGCTGGCCTCCCCGATCGAGCGGATGGCCTATACCGAACGCCATGACCGGCTGGGGGCCTTGCTGTGGCAGGCATTCTGGATCGAGTGGCTGCAGGACGGTACCTTGCGCTGGCCCGATCGAGACCTCGACCGCAGGACGCGTCGTCAGCTCAGCGAGACGCTGAGAGTCATCCTGTCCCCGATGTTCGGGCACCATGGCCAGCCGGTGGAAGCCGGTCGGCTGGAGCCGACGGAGTTCTTCGGGCATGACGACAGCGCCTCGGATATCGAGGCGGCGCGTCAGTTCATCGCCGACTGGGCTGACCTGATCGGTCTCGATTGGCCATGCGGGCAGTTGGTCTCCCCTGAGTGGCGCGAGGCCTTCCAGGTGATGAGCTGGACGATCGCCGGCTGGGCCACCCTCAGTGACTGGCTGGGGTCGAATCGCGACCACTTTTCTTATTGTCAGGGCGCGATGCCGCTGGGCGAATACTGGCCACTGGCGCTTGAGCGGGCCGAGCGAGCGCTGGAGGAGAGTGGATTCGCGCACCCTCCCGAACCGGTGCCCTATGCTGGCCTTGCCAGCTGGTTTGGCGGCCAGTCGGTCACGCCGACCCCGCTGCAGCGGGAGGCCGAGGCCCTCCCCATTGGCGATGGTCCCCAACTGTTCGTCCTCGAGGACGTGACCGGCGCCGGCAAGACCGAGGCGGCTTGTATCCTCACCCAGCGCCTGCTGGCGGCCGGTCATGGCGAGGGCCTCTACTTCGCATTGCCGACCATGGCGACCTCCAACGCCATGTATGAGCGATTGGGGGATCTGCATCAACGTTTCTATGCTGCGGCGTCTCGTCCTTCCTTCGTGCTGGCCCATGGCGCTCGCGAACTGAATGATACCTTCGTGAAGTCGGTAGCGGTGGAGCAGCCGGAAGATTGGAACTACGCCACCGATGACATGACGGCGACGACGCACTGCAACCGTTGGCTGGCCGATTCGCGCAAGAAGTCACTGCTCGCCGATGTCGGAGTCGGCACCATCGATCAGGCGCTGATGGGGCTGCTGCCGTTTCGGCATCAGTCACTGAGATTGTACGGCCTGGCTCGCAAGGTACTGATCGTCGATGAGGTGCATGCCTACGATCATTACATGCAGACCCTGCTCCATCAGCTGCTGGCGTATCACGCGCGCCAGGGTGGCAGTGCCATCCTGCTGACCGCGACCATGCCGTTGGCCATGCGCGAATCCCTGACCACAGCGTGGCGTGAGGGGTTGGGGCAGTCCCCGGTCGCTCTGCAGGAAGAGGCATTCCCGCTGATGACCCAGGTCGGCCATGACCTGGAGCGAGAAACCCCTCTGGCGACACGCCCCGAAGTCGTTCGAGAGGTGGGCGTCGACTGGCTGACCACGGAGGAGCAGGCGCTCGACATCGTGATGGCGGCGGTAGAGGCGGGGGAGTGCGTCGCCTGGGTGCGCAATACCGTGGACGATGCCATTCGCGCCTATGAACAGCTACGCCAGCGCCATTCCGATCCCGAGCGCTGCCTGCTGTTCCATAGCCGCTTCGCGATGACCGATCGCCAACGCATCGAGTCGGACGTCATCGCGCGACTGGGCAAGGTCTCCACTCCCGACCAACGTCGCGGCCAGGTGCTGATCAGTACGCAGGTCTTCCAGGAATCCCTGGATTGCGATGTTGATCATATGGTCAGCGACTTGGCTCCCATCGATCTACTGATTCAGCGCGCCGGGCGCCTGCAGCGTCATGTGCGTGGCCCGCGTCGCGCCCCCGTGCTCGCCATCCTGGCGCCGGAGTGGAGCGACTCACCGGATGCTCAGTGGCTGAAGCGCACCCTGCCGGGCACCCAAGCGGTCTACCGCGATACGTCTCTGCTCTGGCTGACCCAGCGCGTGCTGCGCGAGCTCGGGGCGGTTCGCATGCCCGATGAGGCGCGGACCCTGATCGAGAGCGTGTACGGCCGGGTCGCCGACCTGGTACCGGATGACCTTCAGGATTCGCGTATCGAGCAGCACGGCATGAAACGCGTGGCTGTCTCGATGGCCAACTTCAACGCCCTGTCACTCGAGCAGGGCTATCTTCGTCATCCCGAGGCCGATCAGTGGCAGGAGGAGCTGGAGATCGGTACGCGTCTGGTCGACGAACCGACGCTCAACGTCGTGCTGCTCAGATGCACGGTCGATGGCGAACTGGCGCTGTGGGCCGAGGGCGAGCGCCACGCCGCCATGCTCAGCCAGGTCAAGCTGCGCCAGAGCCAGGCGGAGAAGCTCGCGGACTTGCCGGCCAGTTTCCAGGCCAAGTGGGAAGCCTTGCAGGAGCACCACAAGGCGTTGCGCTTCACCCGGCCCTGGCTGGTCGAGGCCGATAGCGATTGCGCCTATGACGCCCAGTGGGGGGTGAGGTTTTCACCGAACACAGATAACCAGGGGGACGGATGTGAATCTGCTTAACGATCCATGGCTGCCTTTCCGTAACAGGGAAGGAAACGTTATCTACCGGCCACCCATCGCGGTGGCAGATCCCGACATGATTGACCTCGCCCTGCCACGAGCCGATTTCCAGGGCGCCGCCTATCAGTTCCTGATCGGCCTGTTGCAGACCGCGCTGCCGCCGCAGGATCACGGCGACTGGCTGGACCGCTTTATCGAGCCGCCCAGCATTGAAGAGCTGGAGGCCGCCTTCGCGTCCCTTGCCGATGCCTTCGAGCTGGATGGTGACGGCCCGCGCTTCATGCAGGACCTCGACCCGCTCGACGACGTCAAGGACGGCACGGTCAGCGGCCTGCTGATCGATGCGCCAGGCGCGAACGGCATCAAGAACAACACCGACTTTTTCGTCAAGCGTGGGCGTGTCGAGGCGATGTGCGCGGACTGTGCCGCCCTGGCCCTGTTCACCATGCAGATCAATGCTCCCGCCGGTGGGGCCGGCATTCGCGTCGGCCTGCGAGGCGGCGGACCACTGACCACCCTGGTGCTGCCCGAATCGCCCGATGCCAACCTATGGTCCCGGCTGTGGCTGAACGTCGTGACATCCAGGGCGCTGACGCGGTCCGGGCAGGCGTGGCAGGTGCCGCGTACCGATGACGACACCCTGTTCCTGTGGATGTCGCCGACCCGGGTCAGCGACAAGAAGGGCACGGAAGTCCTGCCCGAAGGCATGCATTCGCTGCACCCCTATTGGTCGATGCCGCGCCGCTTCCGCCTGTTGTTCGAGGACGGCCCGTGTCGCTGCGACATCTGTGGGCGCGAAGCGACTCGCTCTGTGGGTCGAATCCGCGCCAAGAAGCAAGGCGCCAACTACGATGGGCCCTGGCTGCACCCGATGACGCCTTACCGTCGCGACCCCAAGAAGCCCAATGAACCACCGCTGTCCACCAAGGGGCAGCCAGGAGGGCTGGGCTACCAGCACTGGTCGAACCTGGTGCTGCAGGATGCCGACACCAGCGGCGCGCTGCCCGCCTTGGTGGTGCAGGACTATGTCTCGGAAAAGGTGCGAGCCGTCGACGAGGAGCGCCGTTTCGGTGAGGAGATCGCCGTGCTGCTCAAGCATGCCCGACTGTGGGCCTTCGGCTATGACATGGACAACATGAAGCCCCGCGGCTGGTACAGCGTCGAGATGCCGCTGGTGGCCGTGCCTCCCGCGCAGCAGGAGCGGCTGCGTGCCTGGGTACAGCGCTTCACCGACCTGGCCCGTCAGATCGCCTGGATGGTGCGTACCCAGGTCAAGAATGCCTGGTTCGACCGTCCCTCCGAAGCCAAGGGCGACATGAGCCATATCGATCTGGCCCTCTACGACGCCACACGCGGCGCCTTCTTTCATGCATTACACGGTTTCCAGCAGACGCTGGCAAAGGCAGACGACGCGCCGCGCCTGCCTCCCGATGTGGCCGAGCGGTGGTACCGCACGCTGAAGCGCGAGGGGATGGCACTGTTCGAGGAACAGGCGCTGAGCGGTGCACTGGAGGCCGTGGACCTGCAGCGTGCGACCGCGGCTCGGCGTCAGTTGCAGAGTTTCCTGGCCGGGCGCAGCAAGGGCAGCAAGGCCATTCGTCAATTTGCCGAGACCGGCGGCTTCGCCTTGGTCGCCGAGCCGGCAACCACCGAAGAGGGCGTGTCATGAGTGAAACGGAACTCGCACCCGCAGCGGAGGCCCCGCCGCGCGTACCCGAGCGACCCTATGCCATCGAGCGCAGGGAAGCCGATGCCCTGCGGCGTTGGTGGCAGCGCCTGACGTTGTCCGCGGAAGCGTTGAAGGGCCATACCGAGGCCCCGCCCTGGCCCAAGGGCATGCGGGCGACACTACGACGCTGCGACACCATCGAGGCGGCGATGCTGACGGAGGCCTTCCGCCACCTCTGGAGCTTGTTACCTGCGAAGGAGGATCAGACGGAAAGACAGCGGGACCAGCGATTGCAGGCATGGGCCTGTATCGCGCTGGTGGTGACCGAGCTCCGCGAGGACGCGGCCAAGATGCCGTTGGGTGCGCGCCTCGGACAGCAGAAGCGTGAAACCGGCAAGCCGTATATGAGCGAGCTTCGCTTCCAGCAGCTGATGACATCGCGTACCCCGGAGGAACTGGTACAGCGCCTGCGCCGTGCGCTGGCGCTGATCGACAAGCGCGGTGTCAGCGTCGTGCACCTGGCCGACAACATCGCGCTGTGGTGGCGTGAATATCAGGGAGGGATTTCGCCGCAACCCACCCGGCGACTGGGCTTCCTCTGGGCCAATGACTACTTCGGTGCCACGGCCGGCTATCGGCAAGATAACGAGTGATTCGTCAACGACGACAGGGAGTAATGCACATGAGCCATTTCATCCAGCTGCACCTGCTGACCGCCTATCCGCCCGCCAACCTCAACCGCGACGACCTGGGGCGCCCCAAGACCGCCATCATGGGTGGCGCCAAGCGATTGCGCGTGTCGTCGCAGAGCCTCAAGCGGACCTGGCGGACCTCGGCGCTGTTCGAAGAAGCCGTGGGTCAGCACCGCGGCATGCGCACCAAGCAAGTCGGGATCCAGGCCGCCAAGCGCCTGCAGGAAAAAGAGGTGAAAGAGAAAGATGCCCAAGCCTGGGCCACGGAGATCGCCAAGGTCTTCGGCGATGTCGCCAAGGGTGAGCTGGAAACCAGTCAACTGGTTCACATCGGTCCCGAGGAGCAGGCAGCGGTCGATGCGCTGGTAGAGAAGCTTGCCGACGAGAATCGAGCGCCGGACAAGGAGGATCTCGACCTGCTCCGCCACAAGCCGGCCGCCGTGGACATCGCACTGTTCGGTCGCATGCTGGCGGCGTCACCGGCCTTCAACGTCGAGGCTGCCTGTCAGGTCGCCCATGCGATCACCGTGCATGCCGCCGAGGTCGAGGACGACTATTTCACGGCGGTGGATGACCTCAATACCGGCGACGAGCATCGCGGTGCGGCGCACGTCGGGGAGGCCGGTTTCGGTGCGGGCCTGTTCTACGGCTATGTGTGTATCGATCGCCGGCAACTGATCGAGAACCTCAAGGGTGATGATGCCCTGGCGGACCGTGCCATCGCGGCCCTGGTGGAAGCCGCCGTGAAGACTTCGCCCAAGGGCAAGCAGAACAGCTTCGGCTCCCGTGCTCACGCCAGCTATGTACTGGCCGAGAAGGGGGACCAGCAGCCGCGTTCGCTATCTGTCGCGTTCCTGCGCCCGGTTCAAGGTGAGCATCAGGCCATGGAGGCGATTTCTCGGCTTGAACGTCAAGTCAACAAGTTCGATGAAGCTTATGGCCCGGGAGCTGGTCAGCGTTTCGTAGTGGCTGCTGAAGTGGATTACGAGAAGTCGAAGTTGGAAGGCTCTGTCACGCAAGGCGGATTGACTTCGCTGCTCGACTTCCTGACCAACGAGCAGTAAGGAGTCGTCATGACGGAGTATCTGGTCTTTCGACTCTATGCGCCGCTCGCCAGCTGGGGTGAGGCGGCAGTGGGCGAGTCGCGCCCTTCCGCCACTTACCCTGGGCGCAGTGCCATCATCGGGTTGCTCGGTGCGGCGCTGGGCGTGCGCCGGGATGACGACGAAGGGCAGCGCCAGCTGCGCGACAGCGTCGGTATCGCCATCAAGCAGCGCTCTCCCGGCAGCCTGCTGCGCGACTACCACACCGTACAGGTGCCGGCATCGCAATCCAGGGTGACCTACCGCACCCGGCGGGATGAATTGAGCGCCCCGCGTAAGGTCATCCATACCATCCTCTCCAGCCGCGACTATCGTTGCGATGGCCTGTGGACTATCGCTGTCTGGCTGACGCCCCAGGCGGAGTTGACGCTTGAGGACCTGGAGGAGGCGCTCAAGATGCCATGCTTCACGCTCTACCTCGGGCGCAAGGCGTGCCCGCCGGCGGCGCCGCTGGCGCCGCGCCGGGCGTCGTTCTCCCGGCTGCGGGACGCCCTGGATGCCGGCTTTCCCCCGCTATTCGGAAAGGATGAGGGAGATGAGCATAGGGCCCTGAGACTGCCGGACAGCGTGGTCTACGCCTGGGAAGGTGATGCCAAGGCCCTGGATGGTGACGGTCATGGCGTGGAGTCCAGCGAGGTCTGGGATGTGCCGCTCAATCGCCGTCGTTGGCAGTTCGGGCCGCGTGCTGAATACCGGCGCATCGTGCAGGCAAGGGAGGACGGCTGATGTATCTTTCACGCGTACGTGTCGATCTCAATGGCCTCTCTCGGGGGGCCTTGTTCGAGATCATGGGCGGTGGAGCCTACGCCGCCCACCAGCTGCTCTGGCAGTTGTTCCCAGAGCATCAAGGCCAGCGGCCGTTCCTGTTCCGCCAGGAAATGGATGAATCCGAGGGCGGAGGTGCAACGCGCGGACTGCCGTTGTTCTACGTGCTGTCCGATCGCGAGCCGATGACCATTTCCGGACTGCTCGAGGCGCAGTGCAAGCCGTTCTCCCCGGCGCTGGAAGTCGGGGATCGGCTCGCCTTTCGCCTGCGGGCCAACCCCACCGTGGCGAAGTCGGTGTCGGGCAAGCGGGGACAGCGTGCCGATGTGCTGATGGCGGCCAAGTACCCCTTCGAGGCCGGCAGGGCGCGGACCAGTAATGCCTGCACCGAGGCGATGGATCATGCCGCTCGTGAGTGGCTGGTAACACGCGTGGAGTCCTGGGGCTTCCGTTTGCCGGTCGAACCCGAAGTGGGAGCCTATCGTCAGCATGCTCTGCCGAAGGACAAGGGCCGCCCTATCCGCTTTTCCAGCGTCGACTATGAAGGCCTGCTGGAGGTCACCGACCCGGGCCGGTTGATCGAAACGCTGGCTCAGGGCGTTGGGCGAGCCAAGGCCTTCGGCTGTGGGCTGATGTTGGTTCGCCGGCCTTAGCGACACCTCACAGGCAGGGAGGCCAGTATGGGCTTTATTCCGCTCAAGCCGATCCCCGAGAAGGATCGCATGTCGATGATCTTCGTCGGCATGGGGCAGATCGATGTGCGTGACGGCGCCTTTGTCGTCATCGACGAGGTCAATGGCGAGCGTATGCATATCCCGGTGGGCTCGGTCGCCTGCCTGTTGCTGGAACCCGGCACCCGGGTTTCCCATGCGGCCGTCAAGTTGGCGGCAACCGTGGGCACCCTGTTGATCTGGGTTGGCGACGCGGGCGTACGGCTCTATAGCGCCGGTCAGCCTGGTGGTGCGCGGTCCGACAAGCTGCTCTATCAGGCACAGCTGGCGCTGGATGACAGCCTACGCCTGAAGGTTGTGCGCAAGATGTTCGAGCTGCGATTTGGTGAGCCTCCGCCCTCGCGACGTAGTGTCGATCAGCTCCGCGGCATGGAAGGCGCTCGGGTCCGCAAGACCTACCAGCTGCTTGCCAGGCAATATGGCGTCAAATGGCATGGCAGGCGTTATGACCCGGCCAAGTGGGATGCCTCGGATGTGGCCAACCAGTGCCTGTCCGCTGCGACGGCGTGCCTGTACGGAATCACCGAGGCGGCGATCCTGGCGGCGGGCTATGCGCCGGCCATTGGCTTTCTCCACACCGGCAAGCCGCAGAGCTTTGTTTACGATATCGCGGATATCGTCAAGTTCGAAACGGTGGTGCCGGCGGCCTTTCGGGTAGCAGCACGTAGCCCGGTAACGCCGGAACGCGAGGTGCGTATCGCCTGTCGAGACGCCTTCAAGCAGACGAAACTGCTGCAGCGGTTGATCCCGATGATCGAGGAGGTGCTGGCGGCTGGCGAGATCGACCCGCCTCCACCGGCACCTGAGGCCATGCCGCCGGCCATTCCCGAGCCGGAATCTGTCGGCGACCAAGGGCATCGGAGCAAGTGATATGGCGATGTTGGTCGTAGTGACCGAAGCGGTGCCGCCGCGCCTTCGCGGCCGACTCGCCGTCTGGCTGCTGGAGATTCGTGCCGGCGTCTACGTCGGTGATGTCACCAAGCGCGTACGCGAGATGATCTGGGAGCAGATCAATGCCTTGGCCGAGGAGGGCAATGTCGCCATGGCCTGGGCCAGCAACCATGAGTCCGGCTTCGCATTCCAGACCTATGGCGAGAATCGCCGCGAGCCGATTGATCATGACGGTCTACGGCTGGTGCGTTTTCTGCCGCCTCAGTCAACCGATTGATTTTTCAGGATCTTTAACAATGTGATCTGGTTAAAAAGTAAGCAAAATCGCCGGTGGAAATTCCGCTGGCGATTTTCTTCTTTGTAAACAAGTGGCTACAATTAGACCGATCCCCGCAGGCGCGGGGCTCAACCGCTCGATGCCTACAAAATCGAATCCGCCATAGTCCGATCCCCGCAGGCGCGGGGCTCAACCGCTGGTCCACGCATACTCGTGAGAAGCAAAGCTCCGATCCCCGCAGGCGCGGGGCTCAACCGCGCGTTCTCCATGTCGTTCGCATGCTCCGACTCCGATCCCCGCAGGCGCGGGGCTCAACCGAGCGGTCACGGAATCGAGCACTACCGACTGGTCCGATCCCCGCAGGCGCGGGGCTCAACCGCTGGATCATTCCTTACCCTCCAACCGATCAACCCGATCCCCGCAGGCGCGGGGCTCAACCGCTAAAACTCTCATCCTCGTGATAACAAAGAACCCGATCCCCGCAGGCGCGGGGCTCAACCGGAAGACGTTGATGAGTGCGTGAAGCGCCTTGTCCGATCCCCGCAGGCGCGGGGCTCAACCGTATCGTCGAGCAAAATGTAAAGCAAAGATGATCCGATCCCCGCAGGCGCGGGGCTCAACCGTCCTCACCCTTCAGTTGGCGTGCTTCCTCAAACCGATCCCCGCAGGCGCGGGGCTCAACCGACCACCACCAGGGTCCGGCTGCTGGGCACGAACCGATCCCCGCAGGCGCGGGGCTCAACCGCCCTCCGGGGCCGCCACCTGCTGGCCGCTGGCCCGATCCCCGCAGGCGCGGGGCTCAACCGGCATCGAGCGAGGCTCGTTGGCGCTCTCCCGACCGATCCCCGCAGGCGCGGGGCTCAACCGCGCTTGTGCTCGATGGCGCCTCCGGACAGCACCCGATCCCCGCAGGCGCGGGGCTCAACCGCCGATCATGATGCGGTCGAGCGCCTGCTGGCGCCGATCCCCGCAGGCGCGGGGCTCAACCGGATGCCCGGGATGAGGCGATGAAGCGGCGAGGCCGATCCCCGCAGGCGCGGGGCTCAACCGGAGTAGGGCGGCGATGACCAGCAGGCGCATATCCGATCCCCGCAGGCGCGGGGCTCAACCGATTGCTTACATGAGCACTCAATCAGAACGAATCCGATCCCCGCAGGCGCGGGGCTCAACCGGGCTCGGCACCCTGAGCCATTCGTCATAGGTCCCGATCCCCGCAGGCGCGGGGCTCAACCGACAGTGGCGACCAGGCTACAGATCGGCCTGAGCCGATCCCCGCAGGCGCGGGGCTCAACCGCCCCTGTCTCCAGGGGCTGTCAGGGCTTACAGCCGATCCCCGCAGGCGCGGGGCTCAACCGTCAGGTCACCGGCTGCGTGGGCTTCCGTGGAGCCGATCCCCGCAGGCGCGGGGCTCAACCGGACACGGACCAACCGGTAGACTTGGACCTGATCCGATCCCCGCAGGCGCGGGGCTCAACCGTCAATGGCGCGATTCAGCCCATTCAGCAGCAGCCGATCCCCGCAGGCGCGGGGCTCAACCGCCGCCACCCCGGCCGCCGCTGCCGCCTCCCGTCCGATCCCCGCAGGCGCGGGGCTCAACCGTTCTTGGCCATCTGCTCGATCCACTTGCGCGACCGATCCCCGCAGGCGCGGGGCTCAACCGCCTTCGCCCCGTGTCGCTTGGTGTACCCCCCTCCGATCCCCGCAGGCGCGGGGCTCAACCGGTTGCTGACGGGGCGAGAGGGTACAGCCGACCCCGATCCCCGCAGGCGCGGGGCTCAACCGACCCACGCATCCATGCCCGCTGCGTTTGGGCCCCGATCCCCGCAGGCGCGGGGCTCAACCGGGGCCGCGCCTCATGGCGGTGCATTTCGTCAACCGATCCCCGCAGGCGCGGGGCTCAACCGGGGAGGGCGCGGCGATGAGCTGGCGCAACTATCCGATCCCCGCAGGCGCGGGGCTCAACCGCTTACTGCATAAGCTTCCCCTGTCCGTTCGCTCCGATCCCCGCAGGCGCGGGGCTCAACCGCCCTGAACGCCTGCGGCCGCCTGAAACCGGGTCCGATCCCCGCAGGCGCGGGGCTCAACCGCCGGGGAGTACCTGAGCGCATGACCGACAAAGCCGATCCCCGCAGGCGCGGGGCTCAACCGTACAACGGCCGCCTGACCATGGCCACCCAGCGCCGATCCCCGCAGGCGCGGGGCTCAACCGTCGATCTCCCCCACCACGACAGACTCTGCAGCCCGATCCCCGCAGGCGCGGGGCTCAACCGGCTGTCCTTGCTGAAGCCCTCGGCATAGGCGGCCGATCCCCGCAGGCGCGGGGCTCAACCGCAGGCGCGCTGCCAAGCGGCAGGCTCGGGCTGCCGATCCCCGCAGGCGCGGGGCTCAACCGGACGCCTTCGAGGCGATCGGAACGACAACACACCGATCCCCGCAGGCGCGGGGCTCAACCGCGCATGAGCCCCACCGTGCAGAACCTGGCGGCCCGATCCCCGCAGGCGCGGGGCTCAACCGCCTGGCCAGGGCAGTACATGCAGTATCACGTCCCGATCCCCGCAGGCGCGGGGCTCAACCGCTCACCCTGATCCAGCGCGACGCCTTCGGCACCCGATCCCCGCAGGCGCGGGGCTCAACCGCCAGCACGGTTCTTGTGCAGCCAGGATTCCAACCGATCCCCGCAGGCGCGGGGCTCAACCGTCGGACATCGACACCACCAAATATGCTGTCGCCCGATCCCCGCAGGCGCGGGGCTCAACCGCTGTCCCAGCCGGCGGATGCTGCCCATGGTGACCGATCCCCGCAGGCGCGGGGCTCAACCGATGCTCAAGGCGCTCAACCCCCACTGGCACGACCGATCCCCGCAGGCGCGGGGCTCAACCAATCAGGGCCGCCATGCGGCACAAGGGGATAAACCGATCCCCGCAGGCGCGGGGCTCAACCGCTATCTTTATGAATCAGGCAGAAAGAATCAGGCCGATCCCCGCAGGCGCGGGGCTCAACCGCCCTGGCGAATGGCTCCAGCGTTGAGTGAAGCCCGATCCCCGCAGGCGCGGGGCTCAACCGCCCGAGCGGCTGCACCGCGGCCAGGCGTGGGACCGATCCCCGCAGGCGCGGGGCTCAACCGGCCGCCTTCGTGGGATTGGCGGTGCTGCTCACCCGATCCCCGCAGGCGCGGGGCTCAACCGAAACCGAGGCCGCCCGGGAGCGGGAGCCCATCCCGATCCCCGCAGGCGCGGGGCTCAACCGGTGGAGAAGCTGATGGACAGCAAGCGGAAGGTCCGATCCCCGCAGGCGCGGGGCTCAACCGCTCAATGAGATGACCAACTTCTTGAAGGCATCCCGATCCCCGCAGGCGCGGGGCTCAACCGTCGTTTTCGCCAAGGATGGCGAGCCAGGCGAGCCGATCCCCGCAGGCGCGGGGCTCAACCGGGATAATGGATCGTAGATACGCACGCGATAAGCCGATCCCCGCAGGCGCGGGGCTCAACCGTCGATCATGTATTTCTGCACCTGCCCCTGGTGCCGATCCCCGCAGGCGCGGGGCTCAACCGTCCTCTACTTCCTGCAAGCTGCCGAATACCGGCCGATCCCCGCAGGCGCGGGGCTCAACCGTCGCCACACTCTCAGAGTTAGACGGCAGGGACCCGATCCCCGCAGGCGCGGGGCTCAACCGCATTAGCGAAGGGCAGCTTTCGGTAGGCTTTGCCGATCCCCGCAGGCGCGGGGCTCAACCGTCCTTAACGCCTATCCAGTCTTTGAGGCGCTCCCGATCCCCGCAGGCGCGGGGCTCAACCGCCGGAAAGCTCTACATCGACTACGACTACACCCCGATCCCCGCAGGCGCGGGGCTCAACCGCGATTGGCGATAGAGGATGCGGAACCGTAATACCGATCCCCGCAGGCGCGGGGCTCAACCGTCCTCGACTTCCTGCAAGCTGCCGAATACCGGCCGATCCCCGCAGGCGCGGGGCTCAACCGGCTCCAGCGGCGTCCGCATCCCCGAGCATAACCCGATCCCCGCAGGCGCGGGGCTCAACCGGACCGCGGTGGGGGGATAGTCTGAATGTGTGTCCGATCCCCGCAGGCGCGGGGCTCAACCGGAGATACCCCCTCGCGACAACGAGGGCTGGGCCCGATCCCCGCAGGCGCGGGGCTCAACCGGAAATACTGGAGGATGGTGGTATCGGTGCCGCCCGATCCCCGCAGGCGCGGGGCTCAACCGCCGGCCTGGGCCAGAAACCTCTGTGCCTCACCCCGATCCCCGCAGGCGCGGGGCTCAACCGGCGTCCCCGGGCTCGATGGGTAGCCCGGCGATCCGATCCCCGCAGGCGCGGGGCTCAACCGTCGATGCCGGGGTAATCGACATGGCTCTGCACCCGATCCCCGCAGGCGCGGGGCTCAACCGTCATGACAGACCGCGAACTGCTAGAGCGTGCGCCGATCCCCGCAGGCGCGGGGCTCAACCGGTGGCGTCGCAGGCAAACTCGAATGGCCGCACCCGATCCCCGCAGGCGCGGGGCTCAACCGCCGTCATGGCACTCGACCAGCTTCGCGTATTCCCGATCCCCGCAGGCGCGGGGCTCAACCGCGCCTTGAACACCAGCAGGTAACCGCGCTCGGCCGATCCCCGCAGGCGCGGGGCTCAACCGCGCTCGTCGTCGGGGGTCTCGACGCTGTAGAGCCGATCCCCGCAGGCGCGGGGCTCAACCGGTCGGGAACTCGCCGAGGCCGCTGTCGAAGGCCCGATCCCCGCAGGCGCGGGGCTTGAGCTGATGGCCAGCCATGAATGTCTCGACGATGGAGGCATGTTCGCCGAAGAAGGCGCCGAGGTTGCCCCTATGGGGTCAGACCCCAGCCAAGTCACGAAGCCCGTCATGGCGCGCCTTGCGAGCGGATTCTACGCCGCCGGGGTCTGACCCCCTAGGGCCTCCCGGAGCTGGCCGTCCAGCGCCAGAGGCCCCGCGGCATGCTGATCTTGCAGCGAGTGTCCCGCCCGTGCCATTCACCTCTGGACGCATTTGAAAGCGCCCGCTGGAAGCCATATACCTGAAAGGGAAGGAGCCGACAGGCAAGCAACCGCGCCGCCACGGTGATACCCCGCCGGATGCGGCCAACCCGGAGGCAGTCCATGCAGCGCACGACCGACATGCCCGCCAGCGTCACCGCGACACTCAATTATCTGGTCAAGCGCGATGCGAAGCCCTACGTGCACACCGAGGCGCTGACCGGTGACAGCGAGCCGCACTACTTCGCCGAGGAGGAGGCGCGGGAGGTCACGCTGCACGATGGCCGTCCGCTGGCGGATGGCTTGTCCCTGGACAGGCAGGGGTTCGAGCTGCATCGGCAGGAGACGGCGGTCGACGACCTCTACGACGATGCGTCGGTCGAAACCGCCTACTATGCCGAGGTCGAGGCCCTGATCAAGGCGCTGACCGGCGCGAGCCGGGTGGTCATCTTCGATCACACCCGACGCAGCGATGCCGAGCAGCGGGATATCCGCGGCCCGGCCAGCCGGGTGCACAATGACTACACCGAGCACTCGGGGCCCGAGCGTATCCGCGACGTGCTGGGCAGGGACGAGGCCGCCGCGCTGGAGGCGGTGCCGGTGGCCCAGATCAACCTGTGGCGCCCGATACGCGGGCCGGTGCAGCGCTCGCCGCTGGCCTTGCTGGACGCCACGACGCTCGATCCCGGCGACCTGCTGGCCACCGACCTGGTCTATCCGGATCGCATCGGCGAGATCTACCACCTGGCCTACAACCCCCGCCAGCGCTGGTACTACTTTCCCGACATGCGGCGTGACGAAGCCCTGCTGATCAAGGGTTACGACTCGCGTCGCGACGGCCGTGCCCGCTTCACCCCCCATACCGCCTTCCAGGACCCCCGTACGCCGCCGGGTGCCCCGCCGCGCGAGAGTATCGAGGTCCGCACCCTGGCCTTCTTCGGCTAGCTTCCTGTTACCCTTCGGGCAAGCCTCATCCATCGCAAGGAACCGTGCCATGACCCCCGACACCCCCTTCGCCAAGACCCTCGCCGCCATCGATGCCCTGCACGCGGAGGACCCGCGCCGTGTCGAGGTCGAGGGCGAGTCGCTGCCGCTGGAGCTGTGGCATGGCCGGCGGATGAGCGCCTGGCTCGAGCAGTTGGTGGAGGCGCCGGACGAGCTGGTGCAGCTGGCGGTGCGGGCGCAGCACCTGCAGCGCTGGCAGGTGCCGCGCGGCGACTACCCCGAGGGGCGGGTTGGCTACCTCACCTGGCGGCGCGACCAGGGCAAGCGCGCCGGCGAGACCACCGCGAGGCTGATGCAGGAGGCCGGCTACGCGGCGGAGCAGGCCGAGCGGGTGGCGGCGATGATCCGCAAGCAGGGCCTGGGGCGCGACGAGGGCACCCAGGCGGTGGAGGACTGTGCCTGCCTGGTGTTCCTGGAGAACTACTTCGCCGACTTCTCGAAGCAGGTGGAACATGACCACCTGATCCGCATCGTGCAGAAGACCTGGAGGAAGATGTCGCCACGGGCCCACGAGCTGGCGCTGGGCCTGCCCATGGCCCCCGAGGCGCGGGGACTGGTGGAGGAGGCGCTGGCCGGGTAGCGCCGGCGCCGGGACAGCACGCGGGCGGGCTGGGTGACCCGGCCCGCCCGCGGCGTTGCGGTTGGCGGAAGGGCGATCAGGGGATCAGCGTGCGGGCGGATTCGAGATAGATCTCGCCGTTGGTACGGACGCGCTCGACGTTGCCGGTCTCCGACCCGAGGTGGACCTCTTCCAGTACCTCGGCCATCTCCTCCACCTCCTCGCTGATCTTCTCCAGGGCATTCTCCAGGGTGTAGGTGAGGACGTGGATCTCACCGATCTCGCGCATGGTCAGCTCATCCCTGGCGAGCAGGTCGGCAAGCTCCTGGTTGTACTTCGAGAAGTTGGCCACTGCCTCGGCCAGGGTGTCGGAAGGCTCCCCCTCGAAGTGCTCGCCGGGCTTCTCCTCGGCGAGGGCCGGGAGGGCCATCATGGCGGTAAGCAAGGCGGTCAAGGCCAGTTTCTTCATGTGGGATCTCCTGATCATCGATGAGAAGCATTCTCATCACAATGTCAGGATAGCTGCGCCCGGAGGGCCGTGGTTGACCTGCGTCAAAGTGTCACCACCAGCGCGTCCCGCGTCTCGCAGGGCTTGCCGTGGCGCAGGACGAGGCGCCGCTCGGTGAGGTTCATCACCACGGAAAACAGCGTCTCCATGCGCTCCTCGGGCGGCTGCGCGGGGTTGAAGTGACGACAGATCGACAGCGGGGCACCGTGATGGTCGCTGAGGATGTCGAACAGGGCGGCCTCGTCCACCTCGGCATCGGTGGCCAGCCGCTCGCCCAGCAGGGCGTCCAGGCGGGCCAGTCGGGGCCGGGAGTCGGGACGCGGGAAGTCCTCGACCTGGCAGGTGGCCGCCCGGGCATAGAGGTGGTTGGTGTGGGTGACCACGCCGCCCGCGGCCTCGAGCCGGCCGGGCTCTCCGGGATGGACCTCGAGCCCGGTGGCCTGGCCCCCCTCGTTGCCGACCTGAGCGCCGGCGATCAGGAAGTGGGCGGGGGAGCAGACCCGGTCGCGGGTGGCCACGCCGATGGCGCGCTCCATGTCGGGGCTTTCCAGGATCTTGCGCAGGGCGACGTGGATCGGCAGCCCCTCGCCGCAGGTGCGGGAGCGGATGGCATTGAGGCAGACGCCGATGCCGTGGGCATTCATGCCGATCTTGGCCACCATGCCGGCCTCGCCGATGCTGACCAGCGGGGCGCTGCCCTCGCCGGCGATCTTGAGCACCACGACGTTATGCAGCTGGTCGGTGCGCCAGTCCCAGTTCTGGGCCAGCCACTGGCAGCCTTCCCGCTGCAGGGCGAAGGCGGAACAGCCGCCGCTGGCCCGGGTCAGCGAGATCTCGCTGCGGCAATTGAGCGTCAGGATATCGTCGAGGTCGACGCCGGCACCACGGGCGATGCCCGCCATCTCGTCGAGGATCTCGGGAAAGCCGCGATTGATCATGGCGGCGAAACGCCCGGCTTCCTGCCGGGCTTCCTTCCAGCGGATGCCGACGAAATCGAGAAACAGCCTGTCGTAGACCTCGATGCTGCGATGGATGAGCCGGGCATGGGCCAGGCCGTGGGTCTCGCCGATCTCGTGCCGGGATCCGGAGAGCTCGGTGATGCGCATGGCTACAGGGCCTCGTCGAGCAGCTCGAGGAAGGCGGCCCAGGACTTCTCGTCGGCACGCTCCTGGTAGCTCTCGCTGCCGAACACGGTGAAGCCATGGGGGGCGCCGGAGTAGACCTGGATCTCGTAGGGGGTGCCGGCGGCCTCGAGCTCCTTGCCCAGGGTGGCGACGTCGTCCAGCGAGATGGACTGGTCGGCACCGCCGTGGGCGATCAGGACCGGGCCGGCATCCCCGCGCCACTGCTGGCCCTCCGGGGTGGTCAGGCCGCCATGGAAGCTGGCGTAGCCTTCCACATTGCTGGCCTGGCCGGAGCGGGCCAGCTCCAGCGCCACGGCACCGCCGAAGCAGTAGCCCATCACCACCGCCGGTTCCGCCGCGCCCTGGGCACGGGCCTCGGCCAGGCCGCCGAGCGTCAGGCGGCGCATGCGTGCACGATTCTCGTAGAGGCGCTGGGTCTCGGCCTTGCGGGCCTCGAGCTCGGCGGGGCGGTTGCCCTGGCCGTAGAGGTCGAGGGCGAAGGCGTCATAGCCCCGTTCGGCCAGCAGGTCGGCCCGGCGGCGCTCGTAGTCGTCCAGGCCGTCCCAGTCGTGGATGATCAGTACGGTGCCCCGAGCCTCACCCTCGGCGGTGACCAGGTAACCCTCGAAGGTCTCGTCGCCGACATCGTAGACCAGGTCGTTGCCGGCGGGGGTGAAGGCGCTGGCGCTGGTGGCCAGGCCGAGGGTGGCGAGCAGCACGGTGGAAGCGGTCAGGGGGTGCATCGGGAAGACTCCTGTCAGGGGCGTAGGGATCCTGCCCTACATTATAGGCATCCGGAGCGGCCGGTTGCCCGTCAGCGTTGAAGGGGCGGAAGGTTCTCCATGACCGTGAAATGGCACGGTCGTTCAGGCGGTTGCCGGCGTATCGGCGATGCCTAACGTTGGCAGTGGGGGCTTGTGTTTTGGGCTCGCTCCTTCCAGATTTAGGTCGTGAACGATACGCAACCTGAAACGTGCACGCACTGCGATTTCCAGGGTGCACGCTGTCATGACGAAGGGGAACAACAACCATGAAGAAGAGCGTACTGTCGATGGCCGTGGCGGCCTCCGCCCTGGCCCTGACCGGAGCGGCCCAGGCCGAGGTCAAGATCGGTTTCCTGGGCGGCTTCACCGGGGGGATCGAGAGCCTTACACCGCCGATCTTCGACGGCGCCCAGCTGGCGGTGCAGCAGGTCAACGAGCAGGGCGGCATCCTGGGGGGCCAGGAGCTGGTGATTCCCAGCGGCGACACCACCTGCAGCGATGCCTCGGCGGCGTCCAACGCGGCGGACCGCATGGTCAACTCCGAGCAGGTCACCGCCATCGTCGGGGCCCTGTGTACCGGTGCCACCATCGCCGCGGCCAACAACGCCGCCATTCCCGGCGGGGTGGTGATGGTCTCGCCGGCCTCCACCGCCCCCGCGGTGAGCGAGCTGGACGACAATGACCTGGTGTTCCGCACCGTGCCCTCCGATGCCTTCCAGGGCGAGATGCTGGCCAAGCTGCTGCTGGAGAAGGGCATCGACGAGGCCGCGGTGACCTACGTCAACAACGACTACGGCCGCGGCCTGGCGGACGCCTTCACCGCCGCCTACGAGGCCGGTGGCGGCCTGGTGGCCGAGAACCTGGCCCATGAGGACAACCGCGCCGACTACCGCTCCGAGCTGGGCTCGCTGTCGGCCACCGGCGTCGAGAACCTGGTGGTGCTGGCCTATGCCGATACCTCCGGCCAGACGGTGCTGCGCCAGGCCTACGAGAGCGGCATGTTCACCACCTACGTGGGGGCCGACGGCATGGTCGGTGACAGCCTGGTCGAGGCGGTGGGCGCTGACGTGCTCGATGGCATGATCGCCACCCGTCCGGGCAGCCCCGATCTGCCGGGCACCGACATCTTCAACGAGGCGGCGGAAGCGGCCGGCTTCGACCCGAGTGCGGTGTTCGCCGCCCAGGCCTATGACGCCGCCTTCCTGCTGGCCCTGGCCATCGAGCAGAATGGCTCCGCCGAGCGCGAGGGGCTCTCCCAGGCCCTGCGCAGCGTCTCCAGCGCCCCCGGCGAAGTGATCCTCCCGGGTGAGTGGGAGAAGGCCGTGGAGCTGATCGCCGCCGGCACCGAGATCAACTACGAGGGCGCGTCCGGCAGCCACGAGTTCGACGAGAACGGTGACGTGCCGGGCGTGGTGGTCGAGATGGTCGTCGAGGATGGCCGTTTCGTCAGCAAGGGCTTCGTGGACCTCTGATCGGCGAGACCCGCCGAGCAGGCACCAGGGAGAAAGGCCCCGGCAGCTCAGCTGCCGGGGCCTTGTCGTGTGCCGGAGGGCTCGCTCGAGTCGCCGTCAGCTGTGGTGTTTCACCTTCTCGGGCAGCAATCCCTTGGGGGCGAAGCGCAGCACCAGGGTGATCAGCAGGCCGATCACGAATACCCGGGCCTGCAGGGCGCGACTCTCCAGGTTGCCGGGCGCATCCCAGCCGAAGGCCCCTTCGCCGAAGCTCACTGCCAGCTGCATCAGGAACAGCGCCAGCGGTTCGGACATGATCCAGATGACGTAGACCGCCACGGCGCCGAAGATGGTGCCCAGGTTGTTGCCCGGGCCGCCGAGGATCACCATCACCAGCACCAGGAAGGTGTGGTTGAGCGGCAGGTAGCCCTGGGGGTCGAACATGCTGTTGAAGCTGCCGAGCGCCGCCCCGCCGATGCCCATCAGCACACAGCCCAGCACGAAGATCTCCAGGCGCCGCCTGTTGATGTCCTTGCCCATGGCCGCGGCGGAGACCTCGTTGTCGCGGATGGCGCGGATCATGCGGCCCCAGGGGGCATGGTAGGCGCGGTGCAGCAGGAAGAAGATCGCCGCGATCATCACCGCCGTGACCGAGAGGTAGAGGGCCCGGCTCAGGGTGAAACCCAGTTCGGCGGGGCCCGGGGTCGGCCAGGGCAGTGGCGAGACGGTGGCGGTGCCGCGGGTCAGCCAGTCGGAGTTCTTGAGGAAGGCCTTGATGATCTCGGCGATGCCGAGGGTGGCGATGGCGAGGTAGTCGCTGCGCAGCCCCAGGCAGATGTGGCCGATGAAGTAGCCGACGCCACCGGCCAGCGCCCCGCCGACGATCCAGCCGGTCCAGGCCGGCAGGCCCAGGCCGCCGATGAAGCCGGCCCGGGACTCGATCTCGCCGGTGACGCCGCGCAGCATGCTGATGACCGCCAGATACAGCACCACCGCCAGCACCACGGCGATCACCGTGCGCAGCCTGCGGGGGACCCCCAGGCGATCGAGCCGGGTCGCGCCGAAGACGAGCAGGACGGCCCCGATCAGGTAGAGCAGCGCGATGCCCAGTTCGCCGGGCAGCTCGGTGCCCCAGAAGGCCTCGTTGATCGGCACGCTGAAGAACATGGCGGCGAAGCCGCCCAGGGCGACGAAGCCCATCACCCCGGCGTTGAACTGGCCGGCGTAGCCCCACTGGATGGTCAGGCCCAGGGCCAGGATGGCGTAGCAGGAGGCCTCGACCAGCATGCGGGTGCTGTAGGCGGCACCCATCACGGCGTAGACGCCGAGCACGGCCACCAGCAGGGCGGCGAACAGCACCACCTCGCGCAGCGGGAAGCGGCGTGGGGTGGCAACGGTGTCGGTGCGTGTCGTGTTCATCAGATCACCTTGCCCTTGAAGAGTCCGGTGGGGCGCCACACCAGGATGGCGACCAGGATGAAGAAGGGCACCACGATCTTGTACTCGGTGCCGACGAAGGCCAGGTTGCGCGGCAGTTCCAGCCACTCGGGGAAGTGCGCCTGCAGCGGTCGCAGCAGCACCGACCAGTTGAACACCGCGAGCGTCTCGGCGAAGCCCACCACGAAGCCACCGGCGATGGCGCCGTAGGGGTGGCCCACGCCGCCGACGATGGCCGCGGCGAAGATCGGCAGCAGCAGGAAGAAGCTCAGGTCCGGCTTGAAGGTGACATCCAGCGACAGCAGGGTGCCGGCGATGGCAGCCAGGCCCCCGGCGATCATCCAGGTCACCGCCACGATGGTGGTGGTATTGATGCCCGAGGCCTGGGCCAGATCGGGGTTGTCGGACATGGCGCGCATCGCCTTGCCCAGCCGCGAGCGGCTGAGGAAGAGGTGCAGCCCGACCACCGCGGCGATGGTCAGCACGAAGAGGATGACCTGCGGCTCGGTGACGATCACCGGGCGGGTGACGGCCTCGAAGGGCAGCTCGAGCCGGTAGATCTCCTTGCGCTCGCCGATGTAGAGGCTCTGGCCGCCGGTGCCGGCGAACAGCCGGATGAGCCCCTGCAGCATCAGGGTCACGCCCAGCGAGCCGATGACCATGACGATGGGCTTGACCCCGTGGGCGCGCAGCGGCTTGTAGAAGGCGCGGTCGATACCGACCGCGAGGGCGGCGGTGAGCGCCATGGCCAGCGGCAGCATGACGATGGCGGTGGGCAGCCCCACGGCGCTGCCCGCGCCGGGGAAGGCGGCCGTGAGCAGAAGCACCATGAAGGCACCGAAGGTCATCATGTCGGCGTGGGCGAAATGGGCGAAGCGCATGATGCTGAAGATCAGCGTCACGCCGACGGCGCCGATGGCGTAGATCGAGCCGGTCACGCTGCCGGCCACCACCACGTTGTTGATGAAGAAGACCAGTTCGTTCAAGACGTGTTCTCCGCGGGTTGTCCCTAGAGGGCGCGAGTGCGAGGGGCTCAGCCGCCCAGGAAGCTTCTGGCGACCTCGGGGTCGGCCAGCAGCGCGGCGCCGGTGTCGGTGAAGCGGTTCTGGCCGGCGGCCAGCACGAAGCCCTTGTCGGCGATGGCCAGTGCCTGCTTGGCGTTCTGCTCCACCATCAGGATGCCGACGCCGGCGGCGTTGATCTGCTTCACTCGCTCGAAGATCTCGTTCATGTAGAGCGGCGAGAGGCCGGCGGTGGGCTCGTCGAGCAGCAGCAGGCTGGGCTCGGCCATCAGCGCCCGCCCCATGGCGACCATCTGGCGCTGGCCGCCGGAGAGCTCGCCGGCGGGCTGGTGGCGCTTGTCGTAGAGCGGCGGGAAGAACTCGTAGACCTGCGCCAGCATGCGCTTGACGTTCTGGGGCTTGAGGAAGGCCCCCATCTCCAGGTTCTCCTTCACCGTCAGGCTCGGGAAGACGTTCTTCTCCTGGGGGATGAAGCCCATGCCCTTCTGCACCAGCTTGTTGGGGGGCAGGTTGTGGATCGGCTCGCCGCGCAGCAGGATCTCGCCCTGGTTGACGGTGAGCAGGCCGAATACGGCCTTGAGCATGGTCGACTTGCCGGCCCCGTTGGGGCCGACGATCACGCCGATCTCGTCGGCCTCGATGGCCATGTCCACCCCGTTGAGGATGTTCATGCCGCCGTAGCCGCCGTGCACGTCGCGTGCTTCGAGTAATGGCATCGGTGGTTCCCTGCGTAATGACGGTGTTCTTGTTATCGGGGCGCCGTCAGGCGGCGCCGGCGCCCCTCAAGCGACGTTGGAGCCGAAGTAGGCCTCGATCACCCGGGGGTTGTTCTGGATCTCCTCGATGGTGCCCTCGACCATCACGCTGCCCTGGGCCAGCACGATCACCGGGTCGCAGAGCCGCGCGATCATGTCCATGTCGTGCTCGATGACCAGGAAGGTGTAGCCGAGCTCGCGGTTGAGGCGTTCGATATTGCCGACCAGGTCGCCCAGCAGGGTGCGGTTGACCCCGGCGGCGATCTCGTCGAGCAGCACCACCCGGGCATCGGTCATCATGGTGCGGCCGAGCTCGAGGAGCTTCTTCTGCCCGCCGGAGAGGTTGCCGGCCAGTTCGTTGCGCACGTGGTGCAGGCCGATGAAATCGATCACCTCGAGCGCCTTGCGGCGTACCTCGGCCTCCTGCAGCGACACCAGCGAGGGCTTGAACCAGGCATCGAACAGGCTCTCGCCGGCCTGGTGCGGCGGCACCATCATGAGGTTCTCCAGCGCGGTCATCTGGGAGAACTCGTGGGCGATCTGGAAGGTGCGCAGGAGTCCCTTGTGGAAGAGTTCGTTGGCCGGGCGGTTGGTGATCTCCTCACCGTCGAGCAGGACCTGGCCGCTGTCCAGCGGCAGGGCGCCGGCGATGATGTTGAAGAGGGTGGACTTGCCGGCCCCGTTGGGGCCGATGAGCCCGGTGATCGAGCCCTCCTCGACCTGGATCGAGCAGTCGTTGATGACCTTGAGGCCACCGAATGCCTTGTGGACGTGTCGAACGTCGATGATGGCTGCCATGTCCCGTTCCGTTGTTGTTGGGTAGCGAGGCCCGGTGCTGCCCGGGCGTGCGTGTCGAGGGCCTCCCTCGCGGGGCCGTGCCGAGGGTCACTGCTCCTGGCTGTCCTCGACCAGGAAGGTGCGCCCGGCGGCGAAGGCGCCGACGATCACCAGCGCGCCGATGGCCGGGATCAGGTAGCCCTCGACCTGCGGGATGCTGCGCAGGAAGACGAAGGCCACGGCGGCCGGGGCCACGAAGCGCACCAGGAAGCGCCAGATGCCGAACCAGGTTTCATTGGTGCGCATCTCCTTCATCACCTCGGAGTGGGTCAGGGCCCAGCCGGCGAACAGCGCGATCAGCAGGCCGCCCAGCGGCATGAAGATGTTGGTCAGCAGTTCGATGACGTCGAAGGCGCTGCGGCCGAACAGGGCATGGAAGAGGGTGCCTTCGGCGTAGATGTTGAAGCTGACCACGGTGAGCAACCCCAGCGCCCAGCTGGCCGTCACCATGAGGGTGACGGCCTGGGGGCGGGTCAGGTCGAAGCGCTCGACCAGGAAGGCGGCCACCGGCTCGATCAGCGAGATCGACGAGCTGATGGCGGCCCCCAGCACCAGGATGAAGAAGACCCCGCCGACCAGGGCGCCGAAGGGCATCTCGGCGAAGGCCAGCGGCAGGGTGACGAACATCAGGCCGGGGCCCTGGCCCGGGCTCAGGTCGGCGCCGAACACCAGCGAGAAGATGGCCAGGCCCGCCACCATGGCCACCGCGGTGTCGACGATGGCGATGGCGATGGCGGTGCGGGTCAGCGAGGCATCGCTGGACATGTAGGCGCCATAGGCCATGATCGCGCCCATGCCGAGGCTCAGGGTGAAGAAGGACTGGCCCATGGCCTGCAACCAGCCCTCGAGGCTGAGGTCGGCGAGGTTGAAGGTGAACAGGAAGCTGGCGGCGGCGGCGAAGTTGCCATTGCTGATGCCGTAGAAGAGCACCAGGAGCAGGATCACGAACAGCGCCGGCATGAGGATGCGCAGGCTGCTCTCGATGCCCTTGTGGATGCCCATGCCGACGATCAGCCCCGAGGCGATGATGAACAGGGTGTGGTAGAGGGTGAGCAGGGCCGGCGAGGCGAGCAGGGCGTCGAAGCCGGCGCCGATGGTCTCGGCATCGGCACCGGCCAGGGAGCCGGTGAGCATCTGCCAGGTGTAGTGGATCGCCCAGCCGGCGATCACCGAGTAGAAGCTCAGGATCAGGAAGGCCGAGGAGGCGCCCAGCCAGCCGATCGATTCCCAGGCCCGCGAGGTGTTGTGGGTGCGGGTCAGGTGGCGCATGCCCATGATCGGGCTCTGGCGGCTGTTGCGTCCGAGCATGGTCTCGGCGATCAGGATCGGGATGCCGACGGCGAAGATGGTCAGGGCGTAGACCAGGATGAAGGCACCGCCGCCGTTCTCGCCGGTGAGGTAGGGAAAGCGCCACAGGTTGCCCAGGCCGACCGCCGAGCCGACGGCGGCCAGCAGGAAGGTGCCCTTGTGTGTCCAGACGTTGTGCGTGCTCATGGGGGTTCCGGATGGTCTCTGTCGGGCCTCGTGGGCCCTGGCCTGGTCTCTTGGACCAGCGCATCGAGTCTCGGGTAGATCGAGTCAATGGCGCCAACTTTGCGACATTTGCCTGCCGCCTGGCTAGTGGGCCATCGTTTAGGATGCGTTTAGGATGCCCTATGGTATCGCGCCGGGGGATCAGGCCGGCTCGTCGTCGTCCTCGCCGGCGCCGGGCTGGGGCTCCAGGGCGCGGCTGGCGTCGGGCAGGCGCACGGTGTCGCCCAGGGCGAGCTTGCCGTGGGATTTCTTGCGTCGGCCGTTGTCGGCCGAGATCAGCGCCACGACCTCGCCGATGCTGGTGCCCTCCACGTAGGCCTCGACCCTGACCCGCACGATGGCGCCCTCGTGACGGGCCGAGAGAACGTCGCCGGGCCCCGGGTCCGAGTGACCCGAGGGATCCCGCTCGAAGTGGTGCATGACGCTGTCGGTGCCGGGGTCGTCCCAGTCCACATGCTTGTGCATGGTGCAGCCCTCCCGTGATGCGCGGGGTGGTCATGGTGTCCCGCTCCACTGAGCCTAGCCGAGCGCACGGGAATGCCAAGCCGATCGAGCTGGCCGCGAAAGCGAGAAGCCCACCTGGCGGCGGGCTTCTCGGCGGTGCGAAGGCTTACTTCTTGCTGGCGCGCTTGCGCTCGTTCTCGGTGAGGTGCTTCTTGCGCAGGCGGATATGGTTGGGGGTGATCTCCACCAGCTCGTCGTCGTCGAGGAACTCGATCGCCTGCTCCAGGGTGAACTTCACCGGCGGGGTCAGCACGATGTTCTCGTCGTTGCCCGAGGCGCGCATGTTGTCGAGCTTCTTGCCCTTGGTGGGATTGACCACCATGTCGTTGGCGCGGTTGTTGATGCCCACCAGCATGCCCTCGTAGACCTCGGTGCCGTGGTCGATGATCAGCTTGCCGCGCTCCTGCAGGGCGTAGAGGGCATAGGCCAGGGCCTTGCCGGGGACCATGGAGACCAGCACGCCGTTGCGACGCTCGATGGAGGCGTCGGGCTTGAGCGGGCCGTAGTGGTCGAAGCGGCTGGTGAGGATGCCGGTGCCGGAGGTCAGGGTCATGAACTGGCCGCGGAAGCCGATCAGGCCCCGGGCGGGAATCATGAAGTCCAGGCGCACGCGGCCCTTGCCGTCGGGGTTCATGTTGGTCAGCTCGCCCTTGCGGTAGCCGAGCTCCTCCATGATGGCGCCCTGGTGCTGCTCCTCGCAGTCGATGATCACCTCCTCGTACGGCTCCTGCTTGACGCCGTCGATCTCGCGGATGATCACCTCGGGGCGGCCCACCGCCAGCTCGAAGCCCTCGCGACGCATGGTCTCGATCAGTACCGAGAGGTGCAGCTCGCCGCGGCCGGAGACCTTGAACTTCTCCGGGGAGTCGCCCTGCTCGACGCGCAGCGCCACGTTGTGGATCAGCTCCTGCTCGAGGCGATCCTTGATGTTGCGGCTGGTGACGAACTTGCCGTCCTTGCCGGCGAAGGGCGAGTCGTTGACCTGGAAGGTCATGGAGACGGTGGGCTCGTCCACCGACAGCGGCGGCAGCGCCTCGACGGCGGCCGGGTCGCACAGGGTGTCGGAGATCGCCAGGTCGTCGATGCCGGTGATGCAGATGATGTCGCCGGCACTGGCCTTGTCGGTCTGCACGCGCTCCAGCCCCAGGTGGGTCATCACCTGGCCGACCTTGCCCTTGCGGGTGGTCCCGTCGGTGCTCACGACCACCACCTGCTGGTTGGGGCTGACCGCGCCGCGCTTGATGCGGCCCAGGCCGATGACGCCGACGTAGCTGTTGTAGTCCAGTGCCGAGATCTGCATCTGGAAGGGGCCGTCGAGCTCCACCTTGGGGGGGTCGACGATGTCGACGATGGCCTGGAACATGGGGGTCATGTCCTCGGCCAGCGCCTCCGGCTCGGGGCCGGCGATGCCGTTGAGGGCCGAGCAGTAGATGATCGGGAAGTCGAGCTGCTCGTCGGTGGCGCCGAGGTTGTCGAACAAATCGAAGATCTGGTCGATGACCCAGTCGGGGCGCGCGCCGGGACGGTCGATCTTGTTGACCACCACGATGGGCTTGAGGCCCTGGTCGAAGGCCTTCTGGGTGACGAAGCGGGTCTGCGGCATGGGGCCGTCGACGGCGTCGACCAGCAGCAGTACCGAATCGACCATCGACATCACGCGCTCGACCTCGCCACCGAAGTCGGCGTGCCCCGGGGTATCGACGATGTTGATGTGGTAGTCCTGGCCATCGGGGGCCTGCCAGCGGATCGCGGTGTTCTTCGCCAGGATGGTGATGCCGCGTTCCTTCTCCTGGTCATTGGAGTCCATGATGCGCTCCTGCCCCTCGGCCTTGCGGTCCAGGGTGCCGGACTGGCTGAGGAGCTTGTCGACCAGGGTGGTCTTGCCGTGGTCGACGTGGGCGATGATGGCAATGTTGCGAAGTTTCTCGATCACGACGCGATCCTGCTGGGAAAAAGTGGGGACGCATTATAGGGGCAGGGCGGTGGCCCCTGCCAGCATTGTCAGCGGTTATCTCACGATACGACGGGCCCGATGCGGGAATTCAGTGGCTTGGAGAAGGCCGGGATGGTCTCGTTGTCGGGACGATCGGCCCCGTCGGCCCGTGCGGGGCCGACACGCGGGCGACGTTTCAGGCCTGGCCGATGGCCAGCCGCTGCTTGACCCGGCCGAAGGCGTCCAGGGCGAGTTCCAGGTCGTCGCGCTCGAACGCCGCCGACATCTGGGTGCGGATGCGGGCCTTGCCCTTCGGCACCACGGGATAGGAGAAGGCGGTGACGTAGACGCCCTCCTCGAGCAAGGCCTCGGCGAACCGGCCGGCGAGGGCGGCATCGTCCAGCATCACCGGCACGATGGGGTGCTCGCCGGGCAGCAGCGTGAAGCCCAGCCGCTCGAGGCCGGCGCGGAAGAAGGCGGTGTTCTCCTCGAGCCGGGTGCGCAGTCCGGTGGACCCGCCGGCCAGCTCTAGTGCCTCCAGGGCCCCGGCCACCACCGGCGGGGCGACGGTGTTGGAGAACAGGTAGGGGCGCGAGCGCTGGCGCAGCAGCTCGATCACCTCGCGGCGACCGCTGGTGTAGCCGCCGCTGGCGCCGCCCAGTGCCTTGCCCAGGGTGCCGGTGGTGATGTCGACACGGTCCATGCAGCCCAGGCGCTCGTGGGTGCCGCGCCCCCCGGCACCGAGGACGCCGGTGGCATGGCAGTCGTCGAAGTGCACGAGTGCCCCGTGGCGCTCGGCCAGGTCGCAGATCGCGTCGAGCGGGGCGATGTAGCCGTCCATGGAGAAGACGCCGTCGGAGGTGATCAGCTTGAAGCGGGCGCCGTCGCGGTCGGCGGCCTGCAGCTGGGCCTCGAGGTCAGCCATGTCGCGGTTGCGGTAGCGATAGCGCCTGGCCTTGCTGAGCCGGATGCCGTCGATGATGCTGGCGTGGTTGAGCTCGTCGGAGATGACGGCGTCCTCGGCCCCCAGCAGTGTCTCGAACAGCCCGCCGTTGGCATCGAAGCAGGAGGGGTAGAGGATGGTGTCCTCGGTGCCCAGGAACTCGCTCAGCCGCTGCTCCAGCTGCTTGTGCAGGGTCTGGGTGCCGCAGATGAAGCGCACCGAGGCCATGCCGTAGCCCCATCGCTCGAGCCCTTCCCTGGCGGCGGCATTCACCGCCGGGTGCTGGGCCAGGCCCAGGTAGTTGTTGGCACAGAGGTTGAGCACCTCGCGCCCCCGTTCGATCGCCACATGGGTGCCCTGCGGCGAAGTCAGCAGGCGCTCGTGCTTGGTCAGGCCGGCCGACTCGATGGCGTCGAGCTCGCGGCGCAGGTGGTGTTGAAAGTCCCCGTACATCACGTCACTCCCAGTTCAGAACGACCTTGCTCGCCTCCCCGACCAGCATGGCATCGAAGCCCCGCTGGAACTCGGTGTGGGGCAGGCGATGGGTGATCACCGGCGAGATGTCGAGCCCGGAGTCGACCATCACCGACATCTTGTACCAGGTCTCGTACATCTCGCGCCCGTAGATGCCCTTGAGGGTCAGCATGTTGAAGATCACGGTGTTCCAGTCGATGGCGATCTCCTCGGTGGGGATGCCGAGCATCGCCACCTTGCCGCCGTGGCACATGTTGGCCAGCATGTCGCGGAAGGCGGCAGGGCTGCCGGACATCTCGAGGCCCACGTCGAAGCCCTCGCTGAGCCCCAGTTCACGCTGCACGTCGGGGAGCTTCTCGTGGCGCGCGTCGACCGTGCGGGTGGCGCCCAGGCGCCTGGCGAGTGCCAGGCGCCCCGGGTTGAGGTCGGTGACCACCACGTGGCGCGCCCCGGCGTGGCGGCACACCGCGGCGGCCATGGCGCCGATGGGACCGGCGCCGGTGATCAGCACGTCCTCGCCGAGCAGGTCGTACTGCAGGGCGGTATGCACGGCATTGCCCAGCGGGTCGAACAGTGCCGCCACGTCGAGGTCGATGCCCGGCCTGTGCTCCCAGACGTTGGACATGGGCAGGGCCACGTACTCGGCGAAGGCGCCGGGGCGGTTCACGCCGATACCGCTGGTATGGGCGCAGAGGTGGCGACGTCCCGCCAGGCAGTTGCGGCAGCGGCCGCAGACCACGTGGCCCTCGCCGGAGACGACTTGCCCCGGATGGAAGTCGTTGACGTTGGAGCCGATCGCGACGATCTCGCCGACGAACTCGTGGCCGACCACCATGGGCACGGGGATGGTCTGCTGCGCCCAGCTGTCCCAGTTGTAGATGTGCACGTCGGTGCCGCAGATGGCGGTACGCTTCACCCGGATCAGCACGTCATTGATGCCGATGTCCGGCTCCGGAACCTCTTCCAGCCACAGGCCCGGTGCGGCCTCCCGCTTGACCAGCGCTTTCATGGTCATCCCCCTGGCTGTCGTGGTGTGTCGTGGCCCGTGGCGATCTGCCGCGAGGCGTGCGGTACGCAAGGCTACCTTCCAGTATCGCAGAATCTCACGCTTCGCAGGCTGGCGGGCAAGGGTCAGCTCTCGCCGGTTCGCGAAGCCCCCGGACGTTTCCAGGAGGCGGCGGCGGGGGCCTGGCGGTCACCCCGGGCAGCGCCGGGGTCGCACGGCCCGGGCCTGCACCCGGGCCTGGCAGGCATGCAGTCGCTCCAGCAGTTCGGGCAGGGCCGCGGCGCCCAGGGCAGGGTCGAATCCCCCGATGCGATCGAACCACTCGCGTGCCACGCACAGGCCATCGGCGGGAGGCGAGCGTGACAGCCGTTGCCACAGGCGAAGCAGGGGGTGTCGGGGGCGCGAAGGCAGGACCAAGGCATCCCAGCCGCGGTGCTCGGGCGGCTTGGCGACACAGGCCAGCCAGTCTCCGGGCAGGGGATGGGACGGGGCGGGAAAGACCAGGAGCTTCCCCTGGCTGTTTGCCACCGCGGCATTGAGGCGACTGCCCAGGGGCTCGCCCGAGCAGGGGAAGAGGCGGGCGTCGAAACGGCGGGCCAGTCCGGGCAGGCGCGTATCACCGGTATCGTCGACCAGCAGCAGCTCGCTACGGATGTCCCGGCGCTGCAGCTGCTCTCGCAGCACCGCCAGGCGCCGGGGGAGTCCGGCCCCCGTCGAGCGGGCATCGAGGAAAATGCTGCAGGTGAACATGCTCGGGCGCGCTCCGATGGACACCAGGGTATGGCGCCGGAGCGAATCGCGGGAGGGGGGTCCCAGACCGGTGCCGTGATGTAAAAGAGTGTAGCTTTTGGTTGTTTAGCGTTTCAATGCGTTTCCAGGATGATATTCATGGAGCGAGGGCAGGACATCTGCCCTGCCGTGGCATGAGTCGTTCCCTCAGGGGGGGTTGATCTCATTTATGCCCCAGCCTGGTGCATCACGGCATCGTCATGCACCAGGCGCGTGCGAGTGCGGGGCGCCAAGTGGCTCCCGGGAAGGAGTCACGGCCGCCATGGTGCAGGCTCCCCTCCCTTTATGATTGGAAAATGCAAGTAAAATCATTCTGTTGTGTCTTTGTCACGTCATGGTGGTGCAACTCTGGCACGCTGCCTGCATTGTATTGGGCAGCGCCATGCTCGTGCATGGTGGCCGTGGGCAGCCAGCCTGCCGCGTGCTACAACATTTGCTGGAACCAGCCAGCGCCAGCGGATCATCATCCAAACGTACCGAGCCAAGCTCACAGTGGAGGACATCATGTCTGCCAAGACTCTCGCCCTGATTGAAGAAAACGACGTCAAGTGGGTCGACCTGCGCTTCACCGACACCCGCGGCAAGGAGCAGCACGTCACCATCCCCGCCCGTGACGTCGACGAGGAATTTTTCGAGAACGGCCAGATGTTCGATGGCTCCTCCATCTCCGGCTGGAAAGGCATCAACGAGTCGGACATGATCCTGCGCCCGGAGGACGGTACCGCCTACCTCGATCCCTTCACCGAGGATGCCACCCTGGTGCTGCGCTGCGACATCATCGAGCCGGCCACCATGCAGGGCTACGAGCGTGACCCGCGCTCCATCGCCAAGCGCGCCGAGGCCTACCTGCAGTCCACCGGCCTGGGCGACACCGCCTTCTTCGGCCCGGAGCCCGAGTTCTTCATCTTCGACGAGGTGCACTGGAAGTCCGACATCGAGGGCTCCATGTACAAGATCACCTCCGAGGAGGGCGCCTGGTCCACCGATCGGCCCATCGAGGGCGGTAACCTGGCCCACCGTCCGCGCGTCAAGGGCGGCTACTTCCCGGTGCCCCCGGTGGACAGCTTCCACGACATCCGCGGTGCCATGTGCAACACCCTGGAGGCCATCGGCCAGAGCGTCGAGGTGCATCACCACGAGGTGGCCAACGCCGGCCAGAACGAGATCGGCGTCAAGTTCAACACCCTGGTGAAGAAGGCCGACGAGGTTCAGGAACTCAAGTACGTGATCCACAACGTGGCCCACGCCTACGGCAAGACCGCCACCTTCATGCCCAAGCCGCTGGTCGGCGACAACGGCAGCGGCATGCACGTGCACCAGTCCTTCTGGAAGGAGGGCGTCAACCAGTTCGCCGGTGACGAATATGCGGGCCTCTCCGAGATGGCGCTCTACTACATCGGCGGCATCATCAAGCACGCGCGTGCCCTGAACGCCTTCGCCAACGCCTCCACCAACTCCTACAAGCGCCTGGTGCCGGGCTTCGAGGCGCCGGTGATGCTGGCCTACTCGGCCCGCAACCGCTCCGCCTCCATCCGCATCCCCTACACCGCCAGCCCCAAGGGCAAGCGTGTCGAGCTTCGCTTCCCGGACCCGACCGCCAACCCCTACCTGTGCTTCGCGGCGATGCTGATGGCCGGCATCGACGGCATCAAGAACAAGATCCACCCCGGCGACGCCATGGACAAGAACCTGTACGACCTGCCGCCGGAAGAGGGCAAGGCCGTGCCCACCGTGGCCCACAGCCTCGACCAGGCCCTGGAGGCCCTGGACCAGGATCGCGCCTTCCTGACCGAAGGCGGGGTGTTCACCGATGACATGATCGATGCCTACATCGAACTCAAGATGGAGGATGTGGAGCGCATCCGCATGACCACCCATCCGATCGAGTTCGACATGTACTACAGCTGCTGATGGCGCCCGCCGCGCCGTGGATCGGTAGCGGCGCCGGCTCGTTGAACGCAGAAGGGGTTCCGCCATGGCGGAACCCCTTTCTTATGTACACTATCCAAGGGACAGGTTCGGGATGCCAAATGACAGGCCGTGCCGCCAGGCCGGCCACGATGCAGGGGAATCCGTATGAACAAGGCACTCGCAGTGCTGGCGCTGGGGCTCTCGGTGAGCCTGGTGGCCCAGGCGCAGACCATCTATCGCACCACCGACGCCCAGGGCAACGTGGTCTTCACCGACAACCCGGAGCGTGGCGGCGAGGAGGTCGAGCTCGCCCCCCTCACCGTGGTGCCCTCCCGGGAGGAGGTGCGGGCAGCCCCGCCCCGGGACGAGGGCCGCGCCCCGGTGGCCTCGCCGGGACAGCCCTTCATGCCCTACGACAGCTTCCGGATCCTGGCGCCGGCCCATGAGGAGACGCTGGAGACCGGCCATGCCGGCAACATCCAGGTGGAACTCGGCATCGAGCCGGAGCTGCGTGAGGACCATCGGGTCCGGCTGCTGCTGGATGGCCGGGTCAGCCAGTCGGCCATGCACACCAGCGCCTTCATGCTCACCAACCTGGACCGTGGCGAGCGTGTGCTGCAGGCCGAACTGCTCGATGCCAATGGCGAGGTCCGTCATCGCACCTCGCCGGTGACCCTCTACGTGCAGCGGGCCAGCGTGAACCTGCCCCAGAACCCCAACCGGCCCGATTAGCTGCCCCCTCGCCGGGCATATCCGCCGCTGTGCCCGGACGGCAGCCCGAGGCCCTGTCGTGAAGCATCGCGTGACGACAGGGCCCTTGATCCCATGGATCGCGCCGAGCGTATCCGCCGCAGCGTCGACCTCGAGTTCCAGTCCCTCGACCGGGCGGAGCGACGCCGCGAGAGGCGTCGCCTCGAGCGCCGCGCACCCACCCGTGACGAGTTCGACGGGCGTCGATTCGAACGGCGCGGGTTCCGCCATGCCGACCCGGAACGGCGCTTCGAGTCCCCTCATCCTTGAGCCGTGCGGCCACTCCACCGGCCTCTCCCCTTGCTGGTGCATTCGCTCGTCGCCATGGGTGACCGACGTGCACCGCATTCCGGCGTGCACTATTGTGGTGCACTACAGGCGTGCAGACAGGCACCGAAACGGCGCCAGGGCGCTTCGCGTGGTGCTGGCGCGCTTCTTGCAACGTTATCGGCAGTACGCCTTGCCATGTCCGGACGGGGCGGCGAGACGAGAGATCACAGCCCCTCCACGGACGGTGAGCGGGACAACGCCATGATTCGAGAAGGCCCGATGTATCAACGCTTGATGGAACACCTGACCACGGCGGTGCTGCTGCTGGACGGCGAGTTGCGCCTGTGCTGGATGAACCCCTCGGCCGAGGCGCTGCTGGCCGTGAGCCTGAGCCGGGTCGAGGGTCTCGAGCTGACAGCCGTGGTGAGCAGCGCGGACGGTCTGGGTGAGGTGCTGGGCAAGGCCCGCGACGAGTTCCACCCCTTCACCCAGCGAGAGGCGCGACTGGTGATCGCCACCGGCGATGCGCTCACGGTGGACTACACGGTCTCGCCGCTCAGCGCCGATGAGCTGCTGCTGGAGATCGAGCCGCGTGACCGCCTGATGCGCATCTCCCGCGAGGAGGCGTTGCTGACCCGCCAGGAGACCATCAAGGTGCTGGCCCGCGGGCTGGCCCACGAGGTCAAGAATCCCCTGGGCGGCATCCGTGGTGCCGCCCAGCTGCTCGAGCGAGACCTCGACGACCCCGGGCTCAAGGAGTTCACCCGGATCATCGTCGAGGAGGTCGACCGCCTGCGCGACCTGGTCGATTCGATGCTGGGCCCCAACCGGGTGATCCGTCATGAGCCGCTGAACATCCACAAGGTGCTGGAGCGTGTGCGCTCGCTGCTGATCGTCGAGCGGCCGGGGGTGCATATCGAGCGCGACTACGATCCCAGCCTGCCGGACCTGTCCGGTGACGAGTCACAGATGATCCAGGCGGTGCTCAACGTCGCGCGCAATGCCGTGGAGGCGATGACCGAGGCCGACATCGCCGAGCCGCGGCTGGTGCTGCGCACCCGGGCCCGCCGCCAGTTCACCCTGGGGGCCGAGCGCCACCGGCTGGTCTGCGAGGTGGCGATCATCGACAACGGGCCGGGGGTTCCCGAGGCGCTGCGCGAGACGCTGTTCTACCCGATGGTCTCGGGGCGGGCCGACGGCAGCGGACTGGGCCTGTCCATCGCCCAGTCGATCCTGCACCAGCACCAGGGGCTGATCGAGTGTGACTCCTCCCCCGGCCGTACCGAATTCCGACTGCTGATTCCGCTGGAGAAGCGCCATGACTGATGTCGCACGTGTCGTGATCGTCGACGACGATCGCGCCATTCGCTGGGTGCTGGAGCGTGCCCTGGCCCAGCCCGACCTGGAGGTCGAGTGCATCGAGCGCGCCGATACCGCCCTCGGCCGGCTGCTCGACGATCCGCCCGACGTGCTGGTCACCGATATCCGCATGCCGGGCATCGACGGCCTGGACCTGATGTCGCGGGTGCGCGACGCCCACCCCGACCTGCCGGTCATCGTGATGACCGCCCACTCCGACCTCGAGAGCGCCGTGGCTTCCTACCAGGGCGGGGCCTTCGAGTACCTGCCCAAGCCCTTCGATGTCGATGAGGCGCTGGCCCTGGTGCGGCGTGCCGTGGCCCATGCCCGCGAGCGCAAGCGCCCGGTCAGCGTGCCCGAGGGGCTCGACGCCGAGATCATCGGCGAGGCGCCGGCGATGCAGGAGGTGTTCCGGGCCATCGGCCGGCTGTCGCATTCGCACATCACGGTGCTGATCAACGGCGAGTCGGGGACCGGCAAGGAGCGCGTCGCCCGTGCCCTGCATCAGCACAGCCCGCGGGCCGGCCACCCCTTCATCGCCCTGAACATGGCGGCGATCCCCCGGGACCTGATCGAGTCCGAGCTGTTCGGCCACGAGAAGGGCGCCTTCACCGGCGCCACCGCCCAGCGCCAGGGGCGTTTCGAGCAGGCCAACGGCGGTACCCTGTTCCTCGACGAGATCGGCGACATGCCCGCCGAGACCCAGACGCGGCTGCTGCGGGTGCTGGCCGACGGGGAGTTCTACCGGGTCGGCGGCCACACGCCGGTGAAGGTAGACGTGCGCATCATCGCCGCCACCCACCAGAACCTGGAGACCCTGGTGGACGACGGGCGCTTCCGCGAAGACCTCTTCCACCGCCTCAACGTGATCCGGGTGCACCTGCCGAAGCTGGCCGAGCGGCGCGAGGACATCCCGCGGCTGACCCGCCACTTCCTGGCCGAGGCGGCCAAGGAGCTCGCCACCGACGTCAAGGTGCTGACCGCCGAGGCCGAGGCGCACCTGACCCGCCTGCCCTGGCCGGGCAACGTGCGCCAGCTCGAGAATACCTGTCGCTGGCTCACCGTCATGGCCTCGGGCCGCGAGGTGCTGATCGAGGACCTGCCGCCGGAACTGCGCAACGGCAACGCCGGCGAGGGCGGCAACGGTGACTGGCGCACGGCCTTCCGCGACTGGGCCGACCGGGCGCTGGCCGCCGGCCATACCCACCTGCTCGAGGAGGCGGTTCCCGATTTCGAGCGGATCCTCATCGAGACCGCGCTCAAGCACACCGGCGGCCGCAAGGGCGAGGCCGCCGAGCTGCTGGGCTGGGGGCGCAACACCCTGACGCGCAAATTGAAGACGCTATTGCCGGCGCTGGCCGAGGGGGAGTGACGCGTAGGGCTTATCCGAGCAGTCGGCGAGCCAGCAGGCGTTGCATGTCGCGGCGGCTGTCCGCGATCAGATAGACCACCACGCGGTCATCGAGCCGCCGGTAGAGGATCCGCACCGGTGGCTCGATGACCTGGCGGTAGTCGCGGATGCCAAGCTCCAGCAGTTCGCGGGGGTGACTGCCGCGTTCGGGATACTGCCCCAGCGACATGATGCGCGCCTCGATGGCGGCGAGCAGCTGCTCGGCCGCAGGGGGCGAGTCTTCGGCGATAAAGTCGTGGAGTTCGCGAAGGTCCTCGAAGGCCGAGGCCGTGAGCTCGACCCGCAGCGCCACGGCTAGCGATCCCCGCGGCGCAGTCGCTGGAAGCCCTCGGCGGCATCCAGCGTCTTGCCCTGCTCGACCTCCTGGTTACCCAGCGCCAGGAGCTTCAGCAGTGCCAGGGTTTCCTGGGTCTGCTCATAGCTCCGGATGTCCTGCACGACCAACCTGGCTTCGCCGTTCTGGGTGATCACCATGGGCTCGCGCAACTCGTTGAGCGAGCGGGAAATCTCGGCGGCGTGGGCCTTCAGATAGCTGATCGGCTTGATGTTCTCTGAGTATTTCATGGCGTTCGTGCTTCGCGCGTGGGAGTGAACTGAATTTAGTCCTTATTTGGTGCCATGACAACCGGGGGGCTGGGCCAGTACCGTGCGCCAGGGCTGGGCGGCGGGGCCATCGGCTGCCAGAATGGGGTTCTCAAGGAGAGCTTGCCCATGACGCAGATGAGCTGGGAGCGGCTGCTGGACCCGAGCCGGCTGCACGACAGGCGCGACGAGCGCCCCGGGGGCGGCCGCGACGAGATCGGCCGCAGCCCCTTTCACAAGGACCATGACCGGATCGTCTTCTCCGGCTCCTTCCGCCGCCTGGGCCGCAAGACCCAGGTGCATCCCCTGACCGACAACGACCATATCCACACCCGCCTGACCCACTCCCTGGAAGTGGGCTGCGTGGGCCGCTCGCTGGGGATGATCGTCGGTGAGCTGCTGCGCGAGCGCTTGCCCGACTGGATCACCCCGGCGGACCTGGGGGTGATCGTCCAGGCTGCCTGCCTGGGGCACGACATCGGCAACCCGCCCTTCGGCCATGCCGGCGAGTACGCCATCCGCGACTGGTTCAGCCGTGCCGCGGGCGATGGCAGCGGCCTGCTCGAGGGACTCTCCGAGCGGGAGCGCGAGGATCTGCTGACCTACGAGGGCAATGCCCAGGGATTCCGCATCGTCACCCAGATCGAGTACAACCAGTTCCGCGGCGGCATGCGCCTGACCACGGCCACCCTGGGCACCCTGCTCAAGTACCCCTGGACCGTGGAGCACGGCGGAGCGGCGGGCAAGTTCGGCTGCTACCAGAGCGAGCGGGAGCTGCTGGGCGAGGTGGCCGAGCGGCTGGGGCTGCTGCCCCGTGGCGACGGGCGCTGGTGTCGGCACCCCCTGGCCTGGCTGGTGGAGGCCGCCGACGACATCTGCTACGCCCTGCTCGACCTGGAGGATGGCCTGGAGATGGGCATCCTGCGTTTCGACGAGGTGGCCGAGGTGCTGACCCAGATCGCCGGCGGCGAGCCGTCCGGCTATGACGAGATGCTGCGCGGCGGGGTCTCCCAGCGGCGGCGTATCGCCGCGCTGCGCGGGGCGGCGATGGAGCGGGCGGTGAACGACGTGGGCGCGGTCTTCGTCCAGCATGAGGGCGCGCTGCGCAGCGGTACCCTGCAGCAGGACCTGCTGGAACTCTGCCACCCGGACCTGGGTTGGGGGGTGAAGGCGGCCAAGCAGCTGGCCCGTGAGCGGATCTTCCAGAACGAGCGCAAGGCCAAGCTGGAGATCGGTGCCTACACGACGCTGGGCATTCTCCTGGAGGCCTTCATCGGCGCGGCCCATGAACTGCACCACCACGGTCGCTCCACCTTCAAGCACCAGCGGGTGCTGGCGCTGATCGGCGAGAACACCCCGCGCCCCTCCTGGTCGCTCTACGCCAGCTATCGGCGGATGCTCGACTTCATTGGTGGCATGACCGACCACTACGCCGTGGACCTGGCCCAGGAGATGGGCGGGCGCCTGAGGGGAGACTGAGCGCATGCGACCGGGCTGGATGAGGCACCTGCTCGCCGGAGTGGTCGTCCTGCTGCTGGCGGCGACCGCCGCGGCCGACGAGCCGCTGAGCCGGCTGCAGGGCGAGGGGTTCGCGCACTATACCCTGGCGTTGACCTGGCACCCCGGTTTCTGCGAGAGCCGGCGCTCGCCTCCCCGGGAGTGCCGGGAGCCCGAGCTGCGGCGGGGCGCCGAGCAGGGGTTCGTGTTGCATGGTCTCTGGCCCTCGCTGCCCGAGCGGTTCGCTGCCCGGGGGGTGGACCGGCGTCGCTGGTGGCAGGAGGGTTGCTTCCTGGAACGGCCGCGTGCCGACGGGAGCTTCTGTCGCGCCCATCCGCCCTTCGGCCTTCCCGAGACGCTCGGCGAGTCGCTGGACGCGGCCATGCCGGGGCGCGCCAGCTGCCTCGACCGCTACCAGTACGCCAAGCATGCCGCCTGCCTGGACCTGCACGAGGTGGACTATTTCGCCGCCTCCGTGGCCCTGGTCGAGAGGGTCAACGAGAGCGCCTTCGTGGCGCTCAACCAGGGCGGCGAGGTGAGCCGCAACGACCTGATCGGTGCCTTCGAGGCCGCCTTCGGCGAGGGCAGCGGCCGGGCGCTGCGGCTGGAGTGTCGCGGGCGCGGCAATCGGCTGCTGACCGAGGTACGGATCGGCATCGCGACGGCGCGGCTGGAGGACTTTCCGGCCGCGGGCAGCCTGGTGCGCCAGGACCGCGGCCGCTGCGCGACCCGGGTGCGGATCGCCACCTTCGACTGACGCATGGCGGTGGCCGGGCTCAGATCGAGGGGGCTTGCAACTGGCGTTCGTCGAGCCGGGCGGCCCGCTCCAGCAGGGCGGCGATCACGGCGTCGTGGGTGCTGTCGTCGATCTCGCCCAGGTGGGTGCGGGTGATCCGGGCGGCGAGATCATCGCCGCTGATCACCATCAGGTCACTCGCCGCCTCGCTGGTGTCGATGTCCCAGCCGGGCAGCGTCAGCACGCCCATCACCGCCACCTTCCTGCCGGTACGCTTCTGCAGCCAGGCGGACAGCCAGCGAGTGGCCTGGCGGGTCTTCAGCAGTGGCTTGCGCTCGCTCCAGCCGGGGAAGCGCAGGCGTTCCCGCTCCACGCTGACCACATTGATCTCCTTGCCGTCGGGCGTGAAGGGGCGGGTGCGGGCGCGGGTCTCGACCACGAAGACGCCGTGGGGCGTGACCGCCACATGGTCGATGGTGTAGCTGTCGGTGGGCACGTCATGGAAGACGTAATAGGGGTGGGCCTCGGGGCGGATCAGCGCCTCGAGTGCCTGGCCCACCGCCAGTTCGCACGCCAGCCCCAGCTTGATCCGCCGGATACGCTGGAAGTCGCGGATCAGCAGCAGGCAGAACACCAGCACCAGCACGGTGCTCAGTGCCCCGTAGAGGGCCCACTCGACCCAGTACTGCCGGTCGGCGAAGAGCATCCGCCCCATGCCGTAGACCAGCGGCGCCAGGGTGACGATGGGCCCGAGCGCGCCGTTCAGGAAGAGCCCGGCGAAGGCACTGTCCAGGCGATCACGCAGGGCCTGGCCCGGCTCGCGCAGGGTATGGGCATCGAAGGGGGAGCGCACCCGGGCGTCATGCAGGTTGCGCAGCGCCAGCACGATCACCGCCGTGGCGGCGAGAGGGAAGAGGAAGATCAGGGGCAGCAGGTATTCCAGCCAGGCCATCGGGGTTCCTTACCCTGGGGGGAGAGCCCCCATTCTAGACAACCTCGTCCCCTCAGGGCCATGCTGATAGGCTGTCGGGCGCGTCTCGGGTCGGGCCCGGCGGCCTCCCGGAGTGCTTCAACCGCCAGTGCAGGGCCTTTCGATGCAGCAGCCTTCCCCCGCGATGATGTCAGCCGATACCCGGGCCCTGGCGGCCTTCGTGGCGGCGCATCCGCGCCTGGCGGTGCTGACCGGGGCCGGCATCAGCACCGCCAGCGGCATCCCCGACTACCGCGACGCGCGCGGTGACTGGAAACGGCCGCCACCGATGCAGCACCAGCAGTTCATGACCAGCCACTCGGCACGCCAGCGCTACTGGGCACGCGCCCTGGTGGGCTTTCGAGCCCTCAGCGAGGCCCGGCCGAACGAGGCTCACCGGGCCCTCGCCCGGCTCGAGGCGATGGGCCTGGTGGAGGGCGTGATCACCCAGAACGTCGATGGCCTGCACCAGTCGGCGGGCTCGCGGCGGGTGATCGACCTGCACGGGCGGGCCGACCTGGTGCGCTGCATGGGCTGCGGTGCCCGGCGCATGCGCCACGCCCTGCATGACGAACTGGAGCGCGGCAATCCGCACTGGGCGACCACGGGAACCCGGGCCGGACCGGACGGCGATGCCGACCTGGAGCGGGACTTCTCCGGCTTCCGGGTGCCGAACTGCGAGCGCTGCGGCGATGGCATCTGGAAGCCGGACGTGGTGTTCTTCGGCGACAGCGTGCCGAAGGCGACGGTGGCGGCCGCCCATGGGCTCCTGGAGGCCAGCGATGCCCTGCTGGTGGTGGGGTCGTCGCTGATGGTCTATTCGGGATTCCGCTTCGCCCGGGCCGCGTCCCGGGCCGGCAAGCCGATCGTCTGCCTCAACCTGGGACGGACCCGGGCCGATGATCTCTACGCCCTCAAGGTCGAGGCGCCCGCCGACGAGGGGCTGGCGACACTGGTGGCGGCGCTCAGCGGCGGGGTGCCAGCGGCAGTTCGATGACGCCCCCGGCGGGAGGCACCGGCTCCGGGCTGGCATGGGTCACCCGACCCGCCTCGCGCAGCTCGGCATGCAGTTGTGCGGTGCCGGCCCGCTCCAGGGCGCGGCGATCGACCCGGAGCACCACCGCCCAGGGGGAGCTCCCCGGCCCGGTGGTGCGGGTCTCGGCCAGGGTGCCGCTGCCGTCGGTGGCCTCCAGGCGTACCCTCAGCTCGGCGTCGGGCCCCGGAGACAGCGGGGTTTCGGGGATCACCTCGGCACGCAGCTGCTCGAAGTCGGGGGTGCCGGTACAGCCCGCGAGGCTGAGCACGGCCAGCAGCCCCAGGGCGATGACGCGCCCCAGGGGCGGTCGTGGTGGATGCTGCATGATGGGCTCCTCAGCCGCCGGCCAGCTTCACGGAAAAGCCGCGGCGCTCCAGTTCCGCCCTGAGCACCTCGCGGTGGTCCCCCTGGATCTCGATGACCCCCTCCTTGAGCGACCCGCCGGTGCCACAGCGCTTCTTCAGTGTCTTGGCCAGTGCCTTGAGCTCGGACTCCACCAGCGGCACGCCCGAGACGGTGGTCACCCCCTTGCCCTTGCGGCCGCTGGTCTCGCGGCGAATGCGCACGATGCCGTCGAGTTCGGCCAGGCGGGCGGCGTCGGCCTGCTCTGCACAGCGGCAGTCGTCCAGGGGATGATGGCAATCGGGGCAGATGTCGCCATGCTCGGTGGAATACACCAGGCCGCTGAGCTGGTCCTGCAGGGAGGCCATGGCGGGCTCCTTCAAGTGGAGAGTGTCGAGCCGATGATAGCGTCTGCGGGGCCGGCTTGCATGGCGTGCCGGGAGTCAGGAGGCGGAGACGGCCATGCTCCGGGCCTTGACCAGTCGGGCGATGATGGTGGGCAGCTGGAACATGCTGCTGATCATGATGGCGCCTTCCGGTGTCTCTTCCGCATCCGGATAGCGGTTGAGATGGATCACCGTCATGCCGGCCGCCAGTGCGGCCCTGACACCGACGATGGCGTCGTCGATGGCCACGCAGTCCTCGGGGGCGTGCCCCATCATGCTGGCGGCATGGAGGAAGAGGCAGGGGTCGGGCTTCCAGCACCGGGCGGTGTAGCCGCTGAACAGGCGATCGTCGAAACACTCGGCGAGGCCGCTGCTCGTCAACGAGGTGCGGATCTTGAGCTCCGGGCCATTGGACACCACCGCCATGGGGTAAGCGGCCAGGGCGGCGAGTGCCTCGGGGGCACCGGGGACCGGCAGCAGCTCCGTCTCCAGGCGACGCATCAGGTTGCGGCGCATCTCGCCTTCCATGGTCTCGAGATGGTCGGGATCGACCTGGCCATGGCGGCTCTGCAACTCGGCGACGATATGGCGGAAACGGGTGCCGCGGAATTCGCCCATGTAGTCGCTGGCGAGGAAGGGCAGGCCGACGGCACTCAGGGCATTGGCCATCTCGGCGGCCAGCAGCGGCTCGCTGTCGACCAGGGTGCCGTCACAATCGAAGAGCAGACAGAGGGTATGTGCCATCGCCGGACGTCTCGCGCAGGTCATGGGCTAGTACGAACAGTGTTCTGTATATCGGCAGGTCCCGGGATTCCTTGAACGTCTGAGCGACATATCTTTACGAACGCTGTTTCCGAACAGTATTGCTACATTTCCGCGGTTCTGCAAGGTGCGACCAAGGTCGAATGCATTGCCCATGCACGGCGCATCGCCGGTCAGGCCGGGATGGCGGCCAACCGGGCCACCACCGCCGGTAGCTCGCTGGCGTGGCGGATGGCGATGGCGCCGTCGGGAGTCGCCTCCTCCTCGGGGAAGTGGTTGAGGTGCACGACGTGCATGCCGGCGGCGAGCCCGGCGGCGACGCCCACGGCGGCGTCGTCGATCACCACGCAGCGTTCGGGGGCCTGGCCCATGGCGGCGGCGGCCTGGCGGTAGAGTTCCGGGTCGGGCTTCCAGACGTTCAGGGTGTAGGCGCTGAACAGGTTGTCGCCGAAGTGCGGCGCCAGGCCGGTGCTCTCCATGGCACAGCGGATCTTGCGCTCCGGGCCGTTGGAGACCACCGCCTTGGGGTGGGCGGCCAGGGCGTCGAGCGCTGCCGACATGCCGGCGATGGGCCGGAGCTCGGCGCGCATGCGAGCCTCCATCCGCTCGCGCATCTCGCTCTCCATCACCGGGAAGCGCCCGTCGACCAGGGCGGCATGCCGCGCCTCCAGGGTCTCGACGATGCTCCGGAAGCGCACCCCGCGGAACTCCTCCATGTACTGCCGGGCGGAGAAGGGCAGGCCGAAGGCCGGCAGGATCTCGCCCATCACCTCGGCGAGCAGGATCTCGCTGTCGACCAGGGTGCCGTCGGAGTCGAAGAGCAGGCAGAGCGGTGGGGTCATGGGAACTCCTTCATGAGGTGAGGGGAGGGAGGGAGCCTTCGAGCTCGTTCAGCCGGGCGCGACCCGGCAGGCCCTCCATGTCGCCGAGCACCTGCACCGCCTGGGCGCCGATCAGGTTGCCGCGGCGCACGGCGGCCCGGGGCGAGAGGCCGTCGAGCAGGGCGCTGACCACGCCGACCGCGAAGCCGTCGCCGGCGCCCACGGTGTCGATGACTTCGGGCACCGCGAAGCCGGGGACGGTGAAGCTCTCCTCGCGACCGGCGAGGCTTCCCCGATAGTAGCTGCCCTCCGGGCCGAGCTTGATGACCACGGCGCGTGCGCCGTGGTCCAGGTAGAAGCCGGCAATGTCGTGGGGCGTATCGAGGCCGGTCAGCAGGCGGCCCTCGGCGAGTCCCGGCAGCACCCAGTCGGCCCTGGCTGCCATGGCGTTCAGCGTCTCGCGCATCTCGGTCTCGCTCGGCCACAGGCTGGGGCGCAGGTTGGGATCGAAGGAGAGGCTGGCTCGCGCCGCCCGGGCGCGCTCGAGCATCGTCTCGGTGAGCTCGCGACAACTCGTCGAGAGCGCCGGGGGAATGCCGGTGGCATGCAGGTGGCGCAGCGCCGAGAAGTCGACATCGTCGGCATCGGCCGGCGAGAGGTGGCTGGCGGCGCTGCCCTGTCGGAAGTACTCGACCCGGGGATCGGCGCCTTCCTCGGCACGCTCCTTGAACACCAGGCCGGTAGGGTGCGCGGGGTCGCTGTGCAGGTGGCGGCAGTCGAGGCCCTCGGCCTCCAGGGTGCGGCGGATATAGGTGCCGAAGCCGTCCGTGCCGACCCGGCTCAGCCAGCCGACGCGGAAGCCGAGGCGGGCCAGGCCGATGGCCACGTTGGTATCGGCGCCGGCGATGCGTCGCTGGAAATGCTCGACCCCGGCCAGCTCGCCGGGGCTCTCGGCAATGAACAGGGTCATGGCCTCGCCGAAGGCGAGAATCTCGGGGGATGTCGTGGTGATGTTCATGATCGCTCCTGGGACGGGAGGCGTGTCGAGCCGCGAGGGATCAGGCTCGCTTGAAAGTGGAGGTGGCGTGGCGGCATCTCGCCGGCCTCGTCAGGGCGGTGCAACAGTCGGTCGACTGCGGCCTGGCCGATCATGGCCGTGGGTTGGGCCAGGGTGCTGATGCCGGGGCCGACCAGCTCGCACCAGTCGAGTTCGTCGATGCCGAGCAGCCCGGTCTCGCCGAGGCGGATGCCGAGCCCCTGGAGCGCTCGGGTGACCGCGAGGGTGACATTGCCGTTGGCGCACAGCAGCGCCCGGGGAGTGCGGCCCGGCCGGGCGAGGAAGGTGGCGATGCCCTCGCTCAGGGCCCCATTGCAAGCTTCCGGCTCCAGGCAGAGCGCCTCGCCCGCCAGGCCTCGCCCGGCCAGCCCCTGCCGGAATCGCTCGAGGCGTCGTCGGCGCGAGCTGACCTGTTCCGGCGGCTGGCTGATGTAGAGCAGCTCCCCGTAGCCCTGGCTTCCCAGGTGGTCGAGTGCCATGTCGATGGCCCTGGCATTGTCGAGCCCCACCACCTCAGCCTCGACCTCACCCAGCTCGCGATCGAGCAGCACCAGCGGGGTGCCCTGATCGACCAGGGCCTGGAGTTCGCGGTCGGGGCTGCCGGCGGCGTTGACCACCAGTCCCTCGACCCGGTAGGCGGCGAGCAGCGCCAGGTGGTCGCGCTCCTGGGAAGGGTCGTTGTCGGTATTGCAGACCATCAGCGAGAATCCCCGGGCGCGACAGGCCTGCTCCACGCCGTGCATCACGGCCACCGAGAAGGGGTTGCGGATATCCGCCACCAGCATGCCGATCAGCCGTGAGTGCCCCCCCTTGAGACCGCGCGCCATCTGGTTGGGACGATAGCCGAGGTGCCGGGCCGCCGCGGCGATGCGCTCCTGCAGTGCCCCGGAGAGGCGTTCGCGTTCGCCACCGAAGTAGCGCGACACACTGGTCTTGGAGACGCCGGCGATCCTGGCGACCTCGAGGATGGTGGCATGTCGTGGTGGCGTGGTCGGCATGGGGGTGATGAAGCCCGATGGGAACGTTCCCATCCTAGTATGGCCGGATGCCCTCGGCAAGCCGCAGGACGGCGTCCGGCGGGTGGTCGAAACGCATCCGCCTGGCTGTGCCCACGAGTCCCATGTGCCAGATATCGCCACTCCTGCGGGGGTGCCCGGCTGGCATCCCGGATATCCTTGCAATGCATAAATTGCTGATTTATAGGGTTTATGTTGGATCCTGGCCGCACCTTGGCCCGCTCCCTGCAACCGTCAGGGCGAGCAGGACATGCCGGAAGAGACCCGGCCATCAGGCCTCGCCGGCATGACTCGAGAAGCCCCTGGCTTCACAAGGAAACTCAAGTTCAGACTCCATTGGAGGTGCGAACATGATGTCCAAGGAATTCCTCAAGAAACTCGGTATCGTCGGTATCACTTTCGGCCTGGCTGCCAGCCCGCTGGCCTTTGCCGACTTCCATGAGGAAGAGGAGCAGGAAGGCGTTCCTCAGGAAGAGACGGCGCCGGATGCTGGCGGTAATACCGAAGCGGATGCTGGCCTGGATACCACCACCGAGTACGAGAACGAGGAAGAGGAGTTCGAGTACGAGGAGGAGAATGAAGAGGAAGAGTGGGAAGAGGAGGAGGATGACGATCAGGGCTGGTAATCCCTGAGGCTGCCCAGGGAAGGGCGGTGGATTCTCCCATCGGTTGACGCCTGTGGCGTCAGCGACCTCGACCGCCTCCGGCTCTGCCGGAGGCGGCTTTTTTCGGTACTTCGCGCCTCAGCCTCGGCGCTTCGCCCAGGCCGCCTCATTGACCAGGCTGACGGGGTGTTCGCCCTTGAGTGCCAGGGTGATGTTGTCGACGGCCCGTTGCGCCATGGCATCGCGTGTCTCGTGGGTTGCCGAACCGATGTGCGGCAGGGCCACCACGTTGGTCATGTGCGGCAGGGGCGACTCCGGCGACAGCGGCTCCTGCTCGAAGACATCGAGCCCGGCGGCGCGTATCTGCCCCTTCTCCAGCGCGGCGATCAGCGCCGATTCATCGACCACCTTGCCGCGGGCGATATTGACGAAGATCGCCGAGGGCTTCATCTGCGAGAACTCGTGGGCGCCGATCAGGTGCTCGGTCTCGGCGGTGAGTGGCACCGTCACGCAGACGAAGTCCGACTCGGCGAGCAACTCGTCCAGCTCGCGCCGCTGGGCGCCGAATTCGGCCTCCAGCGCCGGCTTGGGCGAGGCGTTGGCGTAGAGGACCTGCATGCCGAAGCCCAGTGCTCCGCGGCGGGCCACGGCGGCGCCGATGCGGCCGAAGCCGATCATGCCCAGGGTCTTGCCATGGACGTCGCAGCCGAAGTGCCGCTCGTCGATGCTCGCCTGCCAGTCACCTCGCTTGACCAGCTCGGCCAGCTCGATCGCCCGGCGAGCCGCGGCCATGATTAGCAGGAAGCCGGTGTCCGCGGTGGTCTCGGTGAGCACGTCGGGGGTGTTGCAGAGCAGGATACCGCGGCGGGTCAGTTCCTCCACCGGGTAGTTGTCGTAGCCCACCGAGATGGTGGCGATGGCCTCCAGCTGCGGGGAAGCATCGAGCAGCGCAGGAGTGACGCCGATCCCGGCACCGATCAGCCCGTGGGCTTCGGCCATGGCCTGGCGAAAGGCCGGGTCGTCGGCGGAGTCGAGCTCGGCGAAGTGATCCACATGGAAATCGCGACGCAGGGCCTCGAGGTGGTGGGGCTTGATCCGCCGATAGGCGACGATACGCTTGGTCATCTGGGCTCCTTCCTGATCGAGGTTGGCAGCTTCCAAGCCTAGCAGCCTGCCAGGGAAAAGGGCGGCCCGATGGGCCGCCCCGATGCCGTCCGTCGGTGCCGGGGTCACTTCACCTTGGGGGCCAGCTCGCCACTCTCGTAGCGGCCGACCATGGCCTCCAGGCTGATCGGCTTGATGCGGCTGGCGTTGCCGGCGGTGCCGAAGGCCTCGTAGCGGGCGATGCAGACGTCGCGCATGGCGGAGACGGTCTCCTTGAGGAACTTGCGCGGGTCGAACTCGGCGGGGTTGTGGGCCAGGAAGCGACGCACGGCGCCGGTGGAGGCCAGGCGCAGGTCGGTGTCGATGTTGACCTTGCGCACGCCATGCTTGATGCCCTCGACGATCTCCTCGACCGGCACGCCGTAGGTCTCGGGGATCTTGCCGCCGAACTCGTTGATGATTTCCAGCCACTCCTGGGGCACCGAGGAGGAGCCGTGCATCACCAGGTGGGTGTCGGGGATGCGGGCGTGGATCTCCTTGATGCGCCGGATGGAGAGGGTGTCGCCGGTGGGCGGCTTGGTGAACTTGTAGGCGCCGTGGCTGGTGCCGATGGCGATGGCCAGGGCGTCGACGCCGGTGGCCTCGACGAAATCGGCGGCCTCCTCCGGGTCGGTGAGCAGCTGCTCCATGTCCAGCTTGCCCTCGGCGCCGATGCCGTCCTCCTCGCCGGCCATGCCGGTCTCCAGGCTGCCCAGGCAGCCCAGCTCGCCCTCCACGGAGACGCCGCAGGCGTGGGCCATCTCCACGGTGCGCCGGGTGACGTCGACGTTGTAGGCGTAGTCCATGGGCGTCTTGCCGTCCTCGCCGAGGGAGCCGTCCATCATCACCGAGGAGAAGCCCAACTGGATGGAGCGCTGGCACACCGCGGGGCTGGTGCCGTGGTCCTGGTGCATCACCACCGGGATGTGCGGGAACTCCTCCACGGCGGCCAGGATCAGGTGGCGCAGGAAGGGGGCGCCGGCGTACTTGCGGGCGCCGGCGGAGGCCTGGACGATCACCGGGGAGTCGGTTCGATCCGCGGCTTCCATGATGGCGCGCATCTGCTCGAGGTTGTTGACGTTGAAGGCCGGGATGCCATAGCCGCGCTCGGCGGCGTGGTCCAGCATCTGGCGCATGCTGATCAGTGCCATGAAGTCACCTGTCTGTGCGATCTGTCGATTCGGTTGCGGCGCGACCGCAGGGGGCGCGCCGACAAGGGGGTATCCGTAGGGGGCTCAGCGCGCGGCGGCGTCTTCCAGGGCCTGCACCGCCGGCAGGGTCTTGCCTTCCACGTACTCGAGGAAGGCGCCGCCGCCGGTGGAGATGTAGGAGACCCGGTCGGCGATGCCGTACTTGTCGATGGCCGCCAGGGTGTCGCCGCCGCCGGCGATGGAGAAGCCGTTGCTCTCGGCGATGGCCTTCGAGAGGGCCTCGGTGCCGCGGCCGAACTGGTCGATCTCGAAGACGCCCACCGGGCCGTTCCACAGGATGGTACCGGCGTCCTTGAGCAGGCCGCCCAGGCGGGCAGCGGTCTCGGGACCGATGTCCAGGATCATCTCGTCATCGCCCACCTGGTCCACCGGCTTGACCACGGCCTCCGCCGATTCGGAGAACTCGGTGGCCACCACCACGTCGCTGGGCAGCGGGATCTCGACGCGTCCCATCAGCTCCCGGGCCTTGTCGATCAGGTCGGCCTCGTGCAGCGACTTGCCGACATTGTGCCCGGCAGCGGCGATGAAGGTGTTGGCGATGCCGCCGCCGACGATCAGCTGGTCGCACTTCTCCGAGAGTGCATTGAGCACCTCGAGCTTGGTGGAGACCTTGGAACCGCCGACGATGGCGGCCATGGGACGTGCCGGGGTGGCCAGGGCCTTCTCCAGGGCGTCGAGCTCGGCGGCCAGCAGCGGGCCGGCACAGGCGGTGGGGGCGAAGCGCGCCACGCCGTGGGTGGAGGCCTGGGCGCGGTGGGCGGTGCCGAAGGCATCCATGACGTAGATGTCGCAGAGCGCGGCGTACTGCCTGGCGAGGGTCTCGTCGTCCTTCTTCTCGCCCTTGTTGAAGCGCACGTTCTCGAGCAGGACCACCTCGCCGTCGGCCAGGTCCAGGGCGGCGCCCAGGTAGTCGCTGATCAGGGTGACCGGACGGCCGAGCAGCTCGCCGAGATGCTCGGCCACCGGCGCCAGGGAGAACTCCTCGGCGGGCTCGCCCTCGGTGGGACGGCCCAGGTGGCTCATCAGCATCACCCTGGCACCGGCCTCCATGGCGGCCTGGATGGTGGGCAGGCTGGCCCGCAGGCGGGCGTCACTGGTCACCTTGCCGTGCTTGACGGGCACGTTCAGGTCCTCGCGGATCAGCACGCGCTGGCCACTGAGGTCGAGGTCGGTCATCTTGCGCACGTTCATGGAAGCAGGTTCCTCGTCTGGGGATAGCCGAAGGGACGTCATCTGTCGGGGGTGTCGGGTGGTGCCGGGGGCAGGGTGGCCAGGCGCCGGGCGACATCGAGCATGCGGTTGGCGAAGCCCCACTCGTTGTCGAACCAGCACAGCAGCTTGATCAGGCGGCCTCCCGCCACCCGGGTCTGGGTGGCGTCCACGATACCGGAGCGCGGGTCGTGGTTGAAGTCGATGGAGGCCATGGGCTCCTCGGTGTAGCCGAGCAGGCCCGCCAGTCGTTCGCGGCTCGCGGCTCGCAGCAGGGCATTGACCTCGGCGGCACTGGTATCGCGGCGGACGCAGATCGACAGGTCCATGGCCGAGACGTTGATGGTCGGCACGCGCATGTGCAGGCACTCGAAGCGCCCGGCCAGGTGCGGCATCAGGCGGTTGATGCCGCGGGCCAGGCCGGTGTCCACCGGCACGATGGAGTGCATCGCCGAGCGGGTCAGGCGCAGGTCGGTCTGGTGGTAGGCGTCGATCACCGGCTGGTCGTTCATCGCCGAGTGGACCGTGGTGGTCACGCCGTGCTCGATGCCCAGTGCCTCGTCGAGCACGGTGAGCACCGGCACCAGGCAGTTGGTGGTGCAGGAGGCCGCCGAGACGATGCGATGGCCAGGCTCGAGCTCGTGGTCGTTGATGCCGCTGACGATGGTGGCATCGACGTCGCTCTCCGCCGGCTGGGAGAACAGCAGGCGCCCCGCCCCTGCCGCCAGGTGCCGCTCGGCGGTGGCGCGGTCCTTGAAGCTGCCGGAGCACTCCATGACCAGGTCGATGCCGAGCTCGGCCCAGGGCAGCGACTCGGGAGACGGCTCGGAGAGCAGCCGGATCACCTTGCCGTCGACCACCAGGTCGTCGCCCTCGATCGCCACGCGGCCGGGGAAGCGGCCATGGGTGGTGTCGTAGCGGGTCAGGTAGGCGATGGTGGCCAGGTCGGAGAGCTCGTTGATCGCCACCACCTCGAATTCCGATTCGTCGCGTTCGACGAGGGCGCGGAGCACGCACTGGCCGATGCGGCCGTAACCGTTGATGGCGATGCGATGGGCCATGTTGGTGCCTGGAGCTCCCGGGATGGTCGAACACGAACCCGCGATTCTAGCGCACTTGTGCCCCGGTCGTCTGCTCTAGAGGCCCACCAGCCGCCAGGCCAGCGGCAGGAAGAGGGCGCTGAAGATGCCGGTCAGGCTCATGCCCAGCGAGGCGAAGGCGCCCGCGGTGGGACCGAGCTCGAAGGCGCGCACGGTGCCGATCACGTGGCCGTTGACGCCCAGCACGAAGCCCAGCACCCGCGGATCGCTGATCCCCGTCAGCCTGGCCAGCAGGCCGACGAAGGCGGTGGCCATCACCCCGGTGATCAGCAGGCCGCCCATCATCAGCGGGATCACGCCGCCGAGCTGTTCGGTGATGCCGATGGCGATGGGGGCGGTGACCGATTTCGGCGCCAGCGAGGCGAGCACCTCCGGTGCCGCCCCGAGCAGCCAGGCCAGGGCCACCGAGTAGAAGGCGGCCAGCATGGCGGCCGGGGGAAGGGTGCAGAGAATCGGAAACCAGAGTTCGCGGATGCGCGGCAGCTGCTGGTAGAGCGGGACAGCGAGGGCCACCGTGGCCGGTCCAAGCAGCAGCATCAGCCAGCCGGCGCCCCGGCGGTAGTCGTCATAGTCGATGCCGGCGAGTGCCAGCACGGCCGCCAGCAGCATGGCAGCGATCAGCACCGCCGGGCACCAGCTCGGTCGGTCGAGGCGCAGGAACAGCCGGTTGCCGGCCAGGAAGGCAGCCAGGGTCAGGGCGATGGCCAGCATCGGGGTCGCCAGCAGCTGCTCGCGTAGCGGCGAGAGGGCATCAATCATCGTGGCGCTCCGCGGGCATGAAGCGCCGCATCAGCCAGAGCGTGGTCGCCACGCTGAGCAGGGTGCCGAGCACCAGGGCCACGCCCACCGCGAGCCACTGGCCGGCGAATCGCTCGGCGATGAAGAACACCCCCACCACCCCCGGCATGATCAGCATCGCCAGCACGTTGATCAGCGGCTGGCTGGCGGCCTGGATCTCCTCGCCGACCCGCCCGCGCAGCATCAGCCACAGCGTCATGGCGAGCATTCCCGCCACGCCGGCGGAGAGCGGCAGGTGCAGCAGCCCCACCAGGGTCTCGCCGAGCAGCAGAAACCCCACCAGCCAGAGAAACCCGCGCAGAGCCGGCATAGGTGTCCTTGTGAGTCGGGTGGAAAAAGTGCCCGCGGGGGTCTTGAAACGCCAGCGAGCGCTCCTATTTTGCAGTTTACGGGGGCCTTGTCAGCCCCGACCTGGCGCCCCTGCTATTCGGCTGATACAGGAGGTGTTCGATATGTTCAGAGATTTCAGTAGCTTAGAGTCTTCCCGTCCCCAGGGTGTCGACTGGTTCCGGCAGCTGATGGACGAGTTCTTCCCCGAGCCCGGGGCGGCGGACATCCGTTCGGTACCCCGCGGCAGCTTCCCCATGATCAACGTGGGGCGTACCGACGACGCGGTGCGCGTCTATGTGTTTGCCGCCGGCCTCTCGGCAGCCGAGCTGGAGGTCAGCATCCAGGACAATGTGCTGACCGTGACCGGCAAACGCGAGCCCGTGGTGCCCGAGGCGGAAGGCGAGGAGCGGCATACCCGCTTCCGTCGCGAGCGCTACCGCGGCGAGTTCCGCCGGTCGCTGGCCCTGCCGGATGGCCTGGACATCGATCGGGCTGAGGCGCACTTCCGCAACGGTGTCTGCGAGGTGCTGCTGCCCAAGCGCGAAGAACTCAAGCCGCGTCGCATCGAGATCCAGGCGGCGTGAGCCGACGCTACCCGGTCAACAGAGAGGAGGTGAACCGCCATGAACGACGTCGCCAAGCGTGATGAATCCCTCCGGGAACCGGCAAGCCATGAGCAACGGTCCGAGGCCCTGATGCCGCCGGTGGATATCTTCGAGGGGGGCAATGCCCTGCATATCGTCGCCGACATGCCCGGGGTGACACGCGACTCACTGAGCATCGAGGTGGACAATGGCGTGCTCAGCCTCGAGGGCGAAGTGCGTATCGAGATGCCCGAGGGGCTCGCGGCCATCTATGCCGAGGTGCGTGCCCAGCGCTTCGTGCGCCAATTCACCCTGAGCCGCGAGATCGATACCGATGCGATCCAGGCGCGCATCGACAACGGCGTGGTGCACCTGGTGCTGCCGAAGAAGGAGACCCACCGCCGGCGCCGCATCGAGGTGCAGGCGGCCTGAGCGACCGCTGACCGCAGAGCGCCCACCCCATGCGGGTGGGCGCGCTGCATTTGCCAAGTCGGCAACCTCTTCGGTAGGGTCCTGCACTACGCTGGGAATAGCGTCTTCGATGACCCAAGGAGAGGAACGACATGACCGATATAGCCAAGTTGCTGGGTGACGAGGCCGAGGGCCTGCTGAGTCACACCTGTAGCGGCATCCCCCGCGAGCAGTTGCACCTGCCGGGCGGGGACTTCATCGACCGGGTGATGGCGGCGAGCGACCGTCGCCCCAGCGTGCTGCGCAACATGCAGGCGCTGTTCGACCACGGCCGGCTGGCCGGCACCGGCTACCTCAGCATCCTGCCGGTGGACCAGGGCATCGAGCACTCGGCCGGTGCCTCCTTCGGCCCCAACCCGATCTACTTCGACCCCGCCAACATCGTCGAGCTGGCCATCGAGGGAGGCTGCAACGCCGTGGCCTCGACCCTGGGCGGGCTGGCTTCGGTGGCGCGCCGCTATGCCCACAGGATCCCGATGATCGTCAAGCTCAACCACAACGAGACCCTGACCTACCCGGCGGTGTACGACCAGACCCTGTTCGCCCAGGTCGAGCAGGCCTTCGACATGGGCGGCGTGGCCGTGGGCGCGACCATCTACTTCGGCTCGGCGGAGAGCCGCCGCCAGATCATGGAGATCAGCGAGGCCTTCGAGCGGGCTCACGAGCTGGGCATGGTCACGGTGCTCTGGGCCTACCTGCGCAACCCGGCCTTCAAGCACGAGGGCACCGACTACCACGTGGCGGCCGACCTGACCGGCCAGGCCAACCACATGGCCGCCACCCTCAAGGCGGATATCGTCAAGCAGAAGCTGCCCGAGACCAATGGCGGCTATCGCGACATCGGCTTCGGCCACACCCACGACCGGGTCTACGACACCCTGACCTCGGCGCATCCCGTGGACCTGGCCCGCTACCAGGTGGCCAACTGCTACATGGGGCGTGCCGGCCTGATCAACTCCGGGGGTGGCTCCAAGGGGGCCTCGGACCTGGGGGAGGCGGTGCGCACCGCGGTGATCAACAAGCGCGCCGGCGGCATGGGGTTGATCTCCGGCCGCAAGGCCTTCCAGAAGCCCATGGCCGAGGGCGTCGAGCTGCTCAATGCCATCCAGGACGTCTACCTGTCCCGGGACGTCACCATCGCCTGACGAGGGCGAAGGCCCCGGTGACGCCTTTCCGTCGCGCATGAAAAAGGGCACGGCCAAGTGGCCGTGCCCGTCCATTTCGTGGGAGGCCTGCCGGATCAGGCGTCGAGCAGTTCCTTCGCCTGGCGTACCACGTTGTCCACGGTGAAGCCGAAGTGCTTGAACAGGTCGCCGGCAGGGGCGGACTCGCCGTAGGTGGTCATGCCGATCACGCGGCCGTCGAGGCCCACGTACTTGTACCAGTAGTCGGCATGGCCGGCCTCGATGGCCAGCCGCTTGGTCACCGCCCGGGGCAGCACGCGCTCGCGGTAGTCGGCGTCCTGGCCGTTGAAACGGTAGGTCGAGGGCATGGAGACCACGCGAACCGCACGGCCGCCCTGCTCCAGCTCGGCGGCGGCGTCCATGGCCAGGGCCACCTCGGAGCCGGTGGCGATCAGGATCAGCTCGGGCGTGCCGTCGCAGTCCTTGAGCACGTAGGCGCCGCGCTGGATCTCGGCCAGCTGCGGCTTGGTGCGTTCCTGGTGCGGCAGGTTCTGGCGTGACAGCACCAGGGCGGTGGGGCCGGAGTTGCGCTTGAGGGCGGCATCCCAGGCGGCGGCGGTCTCCACCGCATCACAGGGGCGCCAGGTGCAGAGGTTCGGCGTCGAACGCAGGGTGGTGAGCTGCTCGATCGGCTGGTGGGTGGGGCCATCCTCGCCCAGGCCGATGGAGTCATGGGTGAAGACATAGATGGCCCGCTTGCCCATCAGTGCCGCCATGCGCACGGCGTTGCGCATGTACTCCATGAAGATCAGGAAGGTGGCGCCGTAGGGGATGAAGCCGCCGTGCAGGACGATGCCGTTCATGATGGCGCCCATGCCGAACTCGCGTACCCCGTAGTGCAGGTAGTTGCCGCCGGGTTCGGCCGCGCTGATCGCCTTGGCGCCGTTCCAGAAGGTCAGGTTGGAGGGCGCCAGGTCGGCGCTGCCGCCGAGCAGCTCGGGCAGCTGCGGGCCGATCGCGTTGAGGCAGGCCAGGGAGGCCTTGCGGCTGGCGATGCTCTCGCCCTGCTGCTGGGCCTGCTCGACCAGCCGCTCGGTGGGGAGCTCGGCGGGCAGCTTGCACTGGACGCGGCGCTGGAACTCGCGGGCCAGCTCGGGGTGGGCCTCGGCGTAGCGGTCGAAGCGCGCCTGCCACTCGGCCTGGCGGGCCTGGCCCTGTTCCTCGGCGTCCCAGCCGCGGTAGATCTCCTCGGGAACGTGGAAGGGCGCGTGGGGCCAGTCGAGCCGCTCGCGGGCCGCGGCCACCTCGTCCTCGCCCAGGGGGGCGCCGTGGCACTCCTCCTTGCCCTGCTTGTTGGGGGCGCCGAAGCCGATCACCGTCTTGCAGATGATCAGGCTGGGCTTGTCGTCGTGCTGGCGTGCCAGCTCGATGGCGGCCTGGACCGCCGCGGGGTCGTGGCCGTCGACATTGGGCACCACGTGCCAGCCGTAGGCCTCGAAGCGCTTGGCGGTGTCGTCGGTGAACCAGCCCTCGACCTCGCCGTCGATGGAGATGCCGTTGTCGTCATAGAAGGTGATCAGCTTGCCCAGCTGCTGGGTGCCGGCCAGCGAGGCGACCTCGTGGGAGATGCCCTCCATCAGGCAGCCGTCGCCGACGAAGCACCAGGTGTAATGATCGACGATGGTGTGGCCGGGGCGGTTGAACTGGGCCGCCAGGGTCTTCTCGGCGAGCGCCATGCCCACGGCGTTGGCCAGGCCCTGGCCCAGGGGGCCGGTGGTGGTCTCCACGCCCGGGGCATAGCCGAATTCCGGGTGACCGGCGGTCTTGGAGTGGAGCTGGCGGAAGTTCTGCAGCTGCTCGAGGTCGAGGTCGTAGCCGGTCAGGTGCAGGAGCGAGTAGAGCAGCATGGAGCCGTGGCCGTTGGAGAGCACGAAGCGGTCACGGTCGGGCCATTTCGGATCGGCCGGGTTGTGCTTCAGGTAGTCGTTCCACAGTACCTCGGCGATATCGGCCATGCCCATGGGCGCGCCGGGATGGCCGGACTTGGCCTTCTGGACGGCATCCATGGAGAGGGCGCGAATGGCATTGGCCAGTTCGAAACGGGACGGCATGGGTAGCTCCTCGCCTGCGGCAGATTATGCAATGGCGCAGCCGGGCCAGGGTGGCTGGCCGGGCGGGCGCTCTGGCTGGGTGACGCCGCGGGATGGAGCGGCGCGGTCGAATCGGGCGCCTATTGTCGCCGACTTGGCGGTCGGCATCAAATGGCGGCTGTCAGCAGATAAAGGTAGGGTGTAGACTTCGCGACTGCCTATTGCCGTTACAAAAGGGTCGAGGACGCCATGAGCGAATACTCCCTGTTCACTTCCGAGTCCGTTTCCGAGGGCCATCCGGACAAGATCGCCGACCAGATCTCCGATGCGGTGCTGGATGCCATCATCGCCCGTGACAAGCAGGCCCGGGTGGCCTGCGAGACGCTGGTCAAGACCGGCGTGGCGATCGTCGCCGGCGAGATCAGCACCTCGGCCTGGGTCGATCTCGAGGAGCTGGTGCGCCGGGTGATCCTCGACATCGGCTATACCTCCTCGGAAGTCGGCTTCGACGGCGAGACCTGTGGCGTGCTCAACCTGATCGGCAAGCAGAGCATGGACATCGCCCAGGGCGTGGACCGGGCCAAGCCCGAGGACCAGGGGGCCGGCGACCAGGGGCTGATGTTCGGCTACGCCACCAACGAGACCGACTCCTTCATGCCGGCACCGATCCACTACGCCCACCGGCTGGTGGAGCGCCAGGCGGAGTTGCGCAAGCACGGCCTGCTGCCCTGGCTGCGCCCGGACGCCAAGAGCCAGGTCACCTTCCGCTACGACGAGGCCGGCAAGCCCTGCGGCGTGGATGCCGTGGTGCTCTCCACCCAGCATGACCCGGGCATCGACCAGGAGGAGCTGCGCTTGATGGTCAGGCGCGAGATCATCGAGCAGGTGATTCCCGAGGCGTGGCTCACCGAGTCGACCCGCTACCACATCAACCCCACCGGCAAGTTCGTCATCGGCGGCCCGGTGGGCGACTGCGGCCTGACCGGGCGCAAGATCATCGTCGACACCTACGGCGGCATGGCGCGCCACGGCGGCGGCGCCTTCTCCGGCAAGGACCCCTCCAAGGTCGACCGCAGCGCGGCCTATGCCGGGCGCTACGTGGCCAAGAACATCGTCGCGGCGGGGCTGGCCGACAAGTGCGAGATCCAGGTCTCCTACGCCATCGGCGTGGCCGAGCCCACCTCGGTCTCGATCAACACCTTCGGCACCGGCCGGGTCGATGACGAGCGCATCATCGAGCTGGTGCGCGAGCACTTCGACCTGCGGCCCAACGCCATCACCCGCATGCTCGACCTGCTGCACCCCATGTACCAGCTGACCGCGGCCTATGGCCACTTCGGCCGCGAGCCCTTCGAGACCACCTACACCTGGACCGACAACCAGGGGCAGGAGCAGTCCGAGACCTTCACCGCCTTTCCCTGGGAGAAGGTCGACAGGGCCCAGGCCCTGCGCCAGGCCGCGGGACTGTAGGCGATCGCCTACAGCAGATGACAGGCCCCGCCGGCTTCGCCGCGCGGGGCCTGTTGCTATGGTCAGGGCATCGCCCGTTCAAGGATGTCCGCCATGCCAACCCTGGTGATCCTCGCCGGCTGGTGGCTGGTCGCCGTGCTGGCCGCCACGCCGTCGCGAGCCGATACCTGCCCCGACTGGCCGGCGCCACGCGCCGAACGCGAGCTGGCTGCGCTGGAGCAGCGGCTGGCCGAGTGGGACGACGCCTACTACCGCCGCGGGGAGTCACTGGTCAGCGATGATCTCTATGATCAGGCCCGAGGCCGCTTCGACCTCTGGCGCCGCTGCTTTCCCGATGGGGTGCCGACCGCCCGGGAGCGGCCCTCGCCGCCCCGGGCGGCCGGCGAGGTCGCTCATCCGGTGCCCCAGACGGGCCTGGCCAAGCTCGCCGATGCCCGGGAAGTGGGGGCCTGGCTGGTGCGTCGCGACGATGCCTGGGTCCAGCCCAAGGTGGACGGGGTGGCGGTGACCCTGGTCTACGAGGAGGGGCGACTGGCCAGGGCGATCAGTCGCGGCAATGGCCATCATGGCCAGGACTGGACCGCCCGGGTACGGCGGATGCCTGCCGTGCCCGAGCGCCTGGAAGCCAGCGGCTCGCTGGTGCTGCAGGGCGAGCTCTACCTGCGGCTGGAGGACCATGTGCAGGCCGAGCAGGGGGGTGCCGGTGCTCGCGGCGAGGTGGCCGGGCTGCTGGCCCGCCACGCCCTCGGCGACGCCGACGCCGCCCGCATCGGGCTCTTCGTCTGGGACTGGCCGACCGGCCCGGCGTCCATGGTCGAGCGGCTCGAGGGCCTGGCCGGCATGGGATTCGCCGACAGCGCCACGCTGACCCGGCCGGTCGCCACGCTCGACGAGGTCGAACGGTGGCGGGAGGCCTGGTACCGGGAGCCGCTGCCCTTTGCCACCGACGGGGTGGTACTGCGCCAGGGGAGCCGCCCGGCCGGCAGCGAGTGGCGAGCCGAGCCTCCCGACTGGGCGGTGGCCTGGAAGCATCCTCCCCGAGAGGCCCTGGCGGAGGTGCGTGGTGTCGAATTCCGCATCGGCCGCACCGGCCGCATCACCCCTCTGCTGCACCTGGTCCCCGTCCGGCTGGACGACCGCGTCATCCGTCGGGTGAGCGTGGGGTCGCTCCCGCGCTGGCGGGCGCTCGACATCCGTCCCGGCGACCGGGTGGCCATCGTCCTGGCGGGGCTGACCATCCCGCGCCTCGACGGGGTGGTATGGCGGGGGGCGGAGCGCCCAGGGGTGACGCCGCCCGACGAGGAGGCGTTCCATGCGCTCAGCTGCTGGCGACCGACCCCGGGCTGCGAAGGGCAGTTCCTCGAGCGACTGGCCTGGCTCGCCGGTCGGCAGGGGCTCGACCTGCCGGGGGTCGGCCCCGCCACCTGGCAAGGGCTGCTGGATGCCGGGCTGCTCGATGACCTGCTGGCCTGGATGGCGCTGGACGCCACGACGCTGGTCGAGGTGCCGGGCATCGGCGAGACCCGGGCCGAGCAGCTGCTTGCGGCCTTCCACGCGGCGCGGCGGCGCGCCTTCGCCGACTGGCTGGCGGCCCTCGGCCCGCCGCCCGGGGTCGGGGCCGGGGAGGACGCGCACTGGGCCGGGCTGGCCGAGCGCCGCGAGGCGGACTGGCTCGCGCTGCCGGGAGTGGGGCCGGAACGGGCCGCGGCACTGGCCGACTTCTTCGCCCATCCCGAGGTGCAGCGGCTGGCGGGGCGGCTGGGCGAGGCCGGTGTCGAGGGGTTTGCGCGTTGATTGTCGCGCTCTGGCTCCCTGCCTATAGTGAAGGTCTCGCTTTTCGCTTGGAGAAGAGGTGACGCATGAGCCAGTCCGCCGTATCCGCCGTGCAGGCCCGGGACTACAAGGTGGCCGATATCTCCCTGGCCGATTGGGGCCGACGCGAGATCCGCATCGCCGAGACCGAGATGCCGGCGCTGATGAGGATCCGCGAAAAGTACCGCGAGCAGCGGCCGCTGGCCGGCGCGCGCATCGCCGGCTGCATCCACATGACCATCCAGACCGCGGTGCTGATCGAGACCCTGGTCGACCTGGGCGCGACGGTGCGCTGGTCGTCGTGCAACATCTTCTCCACCCAGGACCATGCGGCGGCCGCCATCGCCGCGGCGGGCATCCCGGTGTTCGCCTGGAAGGGCGAGACGGAGGAGGAGTTCTGGTGGTGCATCGAGCAGACGGTGGAGGGCCCCGATGGCTGGACGCCCAACCTGGTACTCGACGACGGCGGTGACCTGACGGCACTGCTGCACGACAAGCGCCCCGAACTGCTCGATGCCGTGCACGGTATCTCCGAGGAGACCACCACCGGGGTGCATCGCCTGCAGGAGATGCTGCGCGACGGCACCCTCAGGGTGCCGGCGATCAACGTCAACGATGCCGTGACCAAGTCGAAGAACGACAACAAGTACGGCTGCCGCCACTCGCTCAGTGACGCCATCAAGCGCGGCCTGGACCACCTGCTGGCCGGCAAGCAGGCGCTGGTGGTGGGCTATGGCGACGTGGGGAAGGGCTCGGCGGCCTCGCTGCGCCAGGAGGGCATGATCGTCAGGATCGCCGAGATCGACCCGATCTGCGCCATGCAGGCCTGCATGGACGGCTTCGAGGTGGTCTCGCCCTATGTCGACGGCATCAACCGCGGGGCGCAGGGCGTCGACCGTGCCCTGCTCGGCAGGATCGACCTGGTGGTCACCGCCACCGGCAATATCCACGCCTGCGACGCCGCCATGCTCGAGGCGCTGAAGAAGGGCGCGGTGGTGTGCAACATCGGCCACTTCGACAGCGAGATCGATACCGCCCACATGCGCCGCCGGTGGCACTGGGAGGAGGTCAAGCCGCAGGTGCACAAGATCTACCGCGACAGCACTCCGGGCGACTTCGATCCCGACAGCGACGACTACCTGATCCTGCTCTCCGAGGGGCGCCTGGTGAACCTGGGCAATGCCACCGGCCATCCCTCGCGGGTCATGGACGGCTCCTTCGCCAACCAGGTGCTGGCGCAGCTCCACCTCTTCGAGAGGCGCTTCGCCGAACTGCCCGGCGACGAGAAGCGCGAGGCGCTGGCGGTCACCGTGCTGCCGCGTCATCTCGACGAGGAGGTGGCCCGCTACATGGTCGAGGGCTTCGGCGGGGTGATCACCCGCATGACCGCGGCCCAGGCCGAGTACACCGGCCTGTCGCCGGAAGGGCCCTTCAAGCCCGACAGCTACCGCTACTAGGGACTATTCTCGGGATTAGACGAAGGCGAGGAAACGGCCGCTCATCAGGGCGGCGATCCACAGCCCCAGCGATAGCGCCCCGGCGAGGCGCAGCCGCCGGGGCGCGGCGCCGGCCAGCCCCGGGCCCAGGTTGAGGGCGAGCGCATTGGCGATAGCCAGGCCGATCAGGGCCAGCTTGAGAAGGAACAGCGGCGTGGCGGCATAGCCGGTGGGATCGGCGAGGAACAGCAGTGCGCCCGTGCCGAGCGCCAGCAGCAACCCGGTGACGGCCACCGGCTGCAGCGCTTGCCCCAGCGTCTTCAGCGACAGCCGGCGCCGCCACCCGAGCAGGCGCAGGTCGAGGGGTACGATGGCGCCCACCAGCAGGGCGATGCCCAGCACATGCAGCGCATTGACGCCGGCATAGCCCCAGCGTGACAGTCGCATCCAGTCGGCGAGCGGGGTGTCGGCCAGCCGGGCCAGCAGCTCTTCCACCCGCGGGTCTCAGATGCGCCCGGGATAGAGCACGTAGTGGGCGTCACCGATCCACAGCTGCTCGGCCTTCATCAGCCGTTCGCCGGCGTGCTCGCCCGAGACGCGTAGCTCGACGCCTTCGGCGAGGTCGCCGTCCGCCAGGCCGGCCCGCGCATTGCGCCAGGGCTGGCCCACCTCCACCGTCCACGGCTCGCCCTCCACGTCGAGGGTCAGCTCGCCGTGGGGATTGCCCAGGCGCGCCGCGGTGATGGTGCCGGTGAGCTCGATGGTCTCGCCACCGGTCCAGCCGTGGTGGGCCTGTGCCGGCGAGATGACCAGCAGCAGGGCGCCCAGGACAGCCAGCAACAAGGATCGCCGTCGCATGGTCGATTCCTCCCCCGTGGGTTCACCTTCAGGCTAGTCGCACCCAGATGAGCTGCAAGGTGGGCCCGGGACTATCGCTGTCAGCTTGCACTCGAGGCGGATCCGTCGACAGGTCTGCGAGGAGGCGCCTCCGTCGGTGAGCTGTGCCAGAATAAGGCCGTGGGTGTCATCCGGCGCCCGTGATATTCGTGTTCGGCCGATCATCAGAGGTTTGCCCCATGAGCGTGGCCCGCCCCGTCATCGAGACGCGTGCCTACCCCGACCGCGCGCTCACCGATCGCCACGCCTTTCACCAGCTCCTGCTGGGTCTGGAAGGCTGCGTGGAGCTCGAGGCGGGCGGTCGTGGCGTGCGGGTCGAGCCGGGGGTGCTGGCGCCGGTCGCGGCGGGCGACGAGCATCACTACCTGGCGCCGCGAGACAACGCCACCCTGGTGCTGGACCTGCCGGTGGCCTGGTGCGAGGCGCTGCGGCTGGAGGCGCTGTTCGAGGGCCGGCCGCGGCGCTTGCCGGCGGCGCTGGCGGCCCGGGGGGTGGGGCTCGGGGCCCGCGACGTCCCGGCGCTGGCGGGTTGGCTGAGCGAGGTGCTGGGGGAGGCGGCAGCGTGCGTGCACGAGCCGCGGCTGCGACTGTTGCGGCTGCTGCCCGAGATCGAGGCCGACCTGGCCAGGCCATGGCGGGTGCGTGACTGGGCGAACCGCTGTCACCTGGCGGAGGCCGCCTTCGCCCGCCAGTTCCGTGCGCTCACCGGCCAGTCACCGCATGCCTGGCTGGTGGCGCGGCGCCTGCGGCTGGCGCGGGAACGGATGCGCGAGTCGAGCGCCAGCCTCACCGAGATCGCCCTGGCCTGCGGTTTCGCCGACGCGGCGCACTTCTCTCGGGTCTTCCGTACGCGGCATGGCGTCTCGCCCCGCCAGTGGCGCCGCCTTCATTGCAGGCCGGTGAGCCACAGCAGCCCCGCCAGGTAGAGCGGTATCAGCAGGGGGGCGGCCAGGGTGGTCAGGAGCACGGCGATGGCGCCCTTCTCCGGGCGGATCGCGAGTTCCATGGCCACCACCACCACATTGGCGGCCATCGGCACCACGCCGACCAGCAACAGCGCCAGGGCCAGCGTTTCGGAGATGCCCAGGGTGGCCTGCAGGGCGAGCACCGCGACGCCGGCGAGCAGCGGCCACAGGCCGTAGCGCACGACCACGCAGGCGCCGATGAAGCGCATGTCGAACTCCCGGATGGAGACCCGGCCCAGCGTCATGCCGATGATCATCATGCCCAGCAGGGTGTAGGTCGAGGGGAAGACGTCGAGGCCCGCCATCACCGCCGCCGGTACCGCGAGCCCCAGGCCGCTGACCAGCAGCGCCGCCAGGAAGGCATAGACGAGCGGCAGGCGGGCGATCTTGGCCAGGCTCTGGCGCACCGAGAACTGCCCCCGGGCACTCAGGTAGTAGCCCACCGTGAATTCGTAGAGGGTGATGCCGAGCAGGCAGAACAGGTACTGGGTCACGCCCTCCGGCGGCAGCAGCACCATGGCGATGGGCAGCCCGAAGTAGCCGGTGTTGCCGGTGCCGGCGGAAAACGCCAGTACCGCGGCCTCCTGGGCGGGGAAGAAGGGCTGCGCCAGGCGGCTGACCGTGATGGCGATCAGGCTGGCCACCAGGAACAGCCCCAGGGTCAGCAGCAGGTATCCCGGCGTGGGGCCTCCCAGGGTCAGGCCGCGAAAGAAGGTCAGCGGGGCGATGATGTAGATCAGCAGGGTGGCGATGGGCCGCGGGTCGATGGCCAGGCGTCGCGCACAGAGCCAGCCCAGGCCGACGAAGGCCAGCAGCATCCACAGGGGGCCCAGCAGGGTGGCACCGAGGTCGAGTTCCACGATCGCAAATCTCGCATGTAAAGAGGCCCATCATGCCTGTCGACGGCCACGCTGTCAGGGGGCAGGCAAGGGATCAGGATTCGACAAGTCGCCGGCGCGCCGCGTCTGGCAGGCTGGCCTCTCCCTTGCCTGTTGTACGATGCCATCATGACCGCTGCCAGCCTCCCCGCTCCCGACTCCCGTGCCACCCTCATCGGCGCCACCACCGTGCTCAACTGGGCCCTGCTGGCGACGCTGACCCAGCTCGCCGGTCCGGTGCCCCCCTTCCTGCTCACCGCCCTGGCCTTCGCCATCGCCTTCGCCTGCTTCGCGCTGTGGCTCGGGCTGCGCGGCGAGTCGCTGGTGGCGCCGCTCCGGCAGCCGCCGGCGATCTGGGCGCTGGGGGTGGGCGGGCTCTTCGGCTACCACGCGCTCTATTTCGTCGCCCAGCAGAACGCACCCCCGGCCAACGCCGGGCTGATCAGCTACCTGTGGCCGCTGCTGATCGTGATCCTCGTGGCGCTGCTGCCCGGGGAGCGCTTGAAGGCGATTCATCTCGTCGGCGCGCTGCTGGGCTTCGCCGGGGCGGCGCTGCTGGTCGGCGGCGACGTGGATGTCGGCGGCAGCGCGCTGGGCTACGCCGCGGCCTTCGCCTGCGCCTTCGTGTGGAGCGGCTATTCGGTGCTGTCGCGGGCCACCCGTGGCGTGCCGACCGCCGCCGTCGGCGGCTTCTGCCTGGCCACGGCGCTGCTGGCGGGGCTGTGCCATCTGCTCTTCGAGCCGAGCCGCTGGCCCCAGGGGATCGGGTGGCTGGGGGTGATCGGTCTGGGCCTGGGGCCGGTGGGCAGCGCCTTCTTCACCTGGGACCTGGGGGTGAAGCATGGCGACCTGCGCCTGCTGGGCCTGCTGGCCTACTTCACGCCGCTGCTCTCGACCCTGGTGCTGATCGCGGCGGGGTATGCCTCCGCCTCGCCGCTGTTGGCGGTGGCCGCGGCGCTGATCACCCTGGGCATGCTGGTCGGCAGCGGGCGGCTGCGCTGGCCCCGGGCCGGTTGAGGGTCGTCCGGTCGGTTGTATCGATTTCATTCATGCAGCCGGCCGGAAACTTTCATTGGCCGGGGGAGCCCCCGGTCGGCACAATGCGACCCTATCACCGATACGGTTACGTCAATGACAGAGCAGGGTCGCCCGAGACCGGCGGCCGATGAGGGTTGAATCGATGAGCACACAGCAGCATCCACTGGGCATCAGCTTCGAGTTCTTTCCGCCCAATACCGAGGCGGGGCGCGACAAGCTGATGGGGGTGCGGGATGCCCTGGCCGAGCGGCGGCCTCGATTCTTCTCGGTCACCTACGGGGCGGGCGGTTCCACCCAGGACCGTACCCTGCATACCGTGCAGGCCGTTCGCCAGTCGGGCATCACCACCGCCCCGCACCTGTCGTGCATCGGCAGCGAGAAGGCGCGGCTGCGCGAGCTGCTCGCCCGCTACCGGGAGGAGGGCATCGACCGCCTGGTGGCCCTGCGCGGCGACCTGCCCTCGGGCATGGGGGGGATCGGCGAGCTGCGCTACGCCAACGAGCTGGTCGAATTCATCCGCGAGGAGACCGGCGACCACTTCGAGATCGCCGTGGCCGCCTATCCGGAGTCGCACCCCCAGGCGCCGAGCTTCGAGCATGACCTCGTGAACTTCGCGCGCAAGATGAAGGCCGGGGCCGACCTCGCCATCACCCAGTACTTCTTCAGTGCCGACGCCTATTTCCACTTCGTGGAGCGCGCCCGTGCCCTGGGTGTCGAGGCGCCGATCGTGCCGGGCATCATGCCGATCACCAACTACACCAAGCTGGCACGCTTCTCCGATGCCTGCGGTGCCGAGATCCCGCGCTGGATCCGCAAGCAGCTCGAGGCCTACGGCGACGACAGCGAGGCCATCGCCGACTTCGGCGAGGAGGTCGTGTCGCGGCTGTGCCAGCGGCTGCTCGATGGCGGTGCCCCGGGCCTGCATTTCTATACCCTCAATCAGGCCAGGCCGACCCTGAAGGTGCTGGATAATATCTGCGGTTGAACCGGGCATGGCCGGGTGTGCAGCCCGGCTGCACTTCCCTCTTTGCGCCGGCCTCAACCAGGCCAGGCCGACCCTGAGGGTCCTCGACAATATCACCGGCTGACACGCCGCCGGGCATGCCATGAACAGAAGGGCTCCGCCATCGGCGGAGCCCTTCTGCTGCTGCATCGGTGTTGCCGTGAGGTCAGCCGGAGGCGACCGGTTTCGCTCCACCGCCATGGGAGCCGCGCTGCAGCATGAACAGCCCCCCGCCGATGGCCAGTCCCGCGATGTCGGTGTAGATGCCGCCGTAGATCATGAACATGGCACCGGTGAGCATCACCAGGCGCATCCACGCCTTGACCGGCCCGAAGAACCAGGCCTGGACGGTGGCGGCCAGCAGCACGATGCCCAGGGTGGCGGTCACGCCCACGCGCAGGATCTGTATCCAGGTGCCTTCCATCAGCATCGCCGGGCTGTAGAAGAACATGAAGGGGACGATGAAGGCCGCCAGCCCGACCTTGAAGGAGGTCACAGATGTCTGCATGGCGTTGGCACCGGAGATGCCCGCCGCGGCATAGGAGGCCAGCGCCACCGGCGGCGTGATCGCCGACACCACCGCGAAGTAGAACACGAAGAAGTGTGCCACCAGCGGCTGGATGCCGATATTGATCAGGCCCGGGGCGACCACCGAGGCGGCCACGGCGTAGGCCGCGGTGGTGGGCATGCCCATGCCGAGCAGGATCGAGATGCACATGGCGAAGAACAGGGCCAGCAGCTGGCTGACGCCGGCCAGGCCCAGCAGCAGCGACGAGAAGCGCGCGCCGACCCCGGTCAGCGAGATGACGCCGACGATCAGGCCGGCGCAGGCACAGACCGCGATGATCTGGATGGCCATGGTGCCGGCCAGCTGCAGGGCCCGGAGGATCGCCGCAATGCCCATCTTGTTAGGCGAGAACCAGCTCACCACGGCGGCCGAGGCGGTGGCCAGGGTGCCGGCACGGATCACCGAGTAGCCCATGAACAGGGCCGCGATCAGGATGATGATCGGCGCGAACAGGTAGACCTGCTTGACCAGCTTCGAGAACAGCGGGATCTCCTCCTTGCGCATGCCGCGCATGCCCTTGCGGGCCGCCTCGAAGTCCACCATGAAGTAGACCGAGGCGAAGTAGAGAATGGCGGGAATCAGGGCCGCTACCGCGATCTCGGTGTAGGGAATTCCGGTGATCTCGGCCATGATGAAGGCGCCGGCGCCCATGATCGGCGGCATGATCTGGCCGCCGGTGGAGGCGGCAGCCTCGATGGCCCCGGCGCTCCTGGCGGGATAGCCCACCTTCTTCATCAGCGGGATGGTCAGCGAGCCGGTGGAGACCACGTTGCCGGCACTGGTGCCGTTGATCATGCCCATCAGCCCCGAGGCGAAGATCGACACCTTGGCGGGGCCGCCCCGGGCGCGGCCGGCCGCGGCGAAGGCGAAGTTGACGAAGTAGTCACCCACCTTGGAGGCCTGCAGGAAGGCGGCGAAGATGATGAAGAGGATGATGTAGGTCGACGACACCGCAGTGGTCGGGCCGAGGATCCCGGCATCGGTGTATACCTGGCTGAAGAACCGGTTCAGCGACAGGCCCGGATAGCCGAGGAAGCCGGGCAGCAGCGGTCCGGCGAAGACGTAGATCAGGAAGATCGCGGAGATCACCACCAGTGCGAGGCCCGCCACGCGGCGCGTCAGCTCGAGGATCAGCAGTGAGCCGGCGATGGCCGCCCAGGAGATGCCGATGGGCGCGAAGGCCGTGCCGGTGGAGGCGCGCAGCGGGCTGTTGTACATCACCAGCAGGTAGCCGGCACTGGCCAGGGCGGCGACCATCAGCACCAGGTCGGCCGGGCAGAGCCGCTCGCGAGCCTGGCGATGGAACCAGGAGATGACGATGGCCGCGGCGGTGGCGAAGATCAGCGGATAGCCGAAGTGCCAGGTCTCGACGGCGGGGTCGATGCGCATGGCCCCCCCGCTCATCTCGCGCTGCATCAGGAAGACCTGGAGCAGGGCATAGAGTGCCGGCAGCAGCAGGGCATAGCTGGCGAGGGAGAGCCAGCGGCCGGCCGGGCGGGCCTCGTGCGGTTCGGCGAAGCGCGCGCCGGTATAGAGGCCGTAGCCGAGAATCAGGGCACCGGCGATATGCACGATGCGAAACGACCAGGTCTCCATCGGATAGACGTTGAGCGAGATCAGATGGAAGCTGGAGTAGGCGATGGCCAGGGCGGCGAACAGCAGCCACCGCCAGTGGGTGTACATGCGCCGGTTGGACTCGACGACCTCCTCGTCGACGCCGTCGGCGATGGTCTCTGGCGCCTTGTCGTGGAGTTCATCCTCGCCACCTGGGCGGGTGTCGGGTGTGTTGCTCATGGGGGATGCACCCTTGAGTGTGAAGCGGTGGGAAGCTGAGCATGCCCCGCACCGGGCGGGCCGGTACGGGGCATGATGGCAGGAGCGTGCGGCGGCTTACTTGATCAGGGACGCGTCGATCTCGTGGCCGTTCTCCTCGTACCAGCGTGCGGCGCCCGGGTGGAAGGGCAGGACGCTGTTGTGTACCACGTTCTCCGGGATGGTGGTCTCGGCACTGCGATGCACGTTACGCATCTTGTCGTTGTTCTCCATGGTGACCTTGGTCACTTCGTAGACGAAGTCTTCCGGCAGGTCGCAGCGGGCGATGGCGAAGTTCCACATGGAGACGGCACGGGCATCCTCCTCCAGGGTGGTGTAGGTGCTGGCCGGGATCTGGAAGGGGGCGACCGGGAAGTTCTCGAGGACCTTGGCCTGTTCCTCCTCGGTGAACTCGATGATGTTCACGTCGGTCTGCACCTCGAGCTGGCTGACGGCAGGAATCGGGATGCCGGCCGCGAAGGCGATGACGTCGAGCAGGCCGTCCTGCAGCTGGCCGCCGAGATCGGTCCAGCCACCGTTGCGGCGATCGAAGTCCACCCCCAGCTCTTCGAGGATCGCCGGGAAGTAGGTATCGGACGTGGAGGCCGCCGGGCCGAAGCCGATGCGGGCGCCATCGGGGATGTCGGAAATGGAGGTGATGCCGGTGCTGGACAGGGCGGTGATGGAGAACGGGGTCTCGTACATCGGGAAGAGCGCACAGACGTTGTCCATGGGCACGCCCGGGGCCAGCGGGCTCTCGCCCTTCACCGCGTCGGAGGCCGGACCCATGGTGGTCAGGCCGAAGGCCACGTCGCCGCTGTGCACCAGTGCCAGGTTCTGGGTCGGGCCGCCGGTGACCTCGCCGCCGCCGGACAGGTCCAGCTCGTCGGCGATCAGGTTGGCCCAGCCGGAGCCGTACACGAAGTAGGTCCCCCCCTGGCTGGCGGTGCCCACGGTGAAGTTCTCCGGCCACTCGGAACGGTCGGCGTGGGCCGAGGCCGCGGCGACCAGCAGGGCGCCGGCCAGGGTGCCGGCGAGTGCAGTGGTGGTGACATTACGCATGGCGTATCTCCCGTTGCGGTTGTGGTTATTCATCCGATCGGCAGGCGATGGGCAAGTCGCCAGGTCATTGTGGCAGCTGTCGCCGAAGCCTGCCTGGAACCAGACAAGGTGATGCATTCAACACCAGTAAATATAGCAAGGTGTGGGCCAGGCATCTGAAAGCCGCTTAATATCAATGTATTGCAGAATTCGTTCTCGACGAAGGTCTAAAGGCGGCAGGCGGATGATGGCTGGAACCCCGCACTCGACCAGCAATGGAATGTGCGGAAATCCGCACGGTTCGTCAGGCGGGCGGGGGAGGGCCGACCAGGGCGGCCATCAGCCGGCTCGCCTGGTGGAGGTCGTTCATCAGGGAGGAGGCGTGCCAGGGATCGAGGCGATGCTCGCGCAGCCGCTCGGCGAGTTCCTGCTGCCAGTGGCGGCGTACCTCGTCGAGTGGCGTGGTGATGTCCCGGGCCTCGGGGTCACTGGCCAGCCGGTTGAGGCCCTCGGCCAGCGCCAGGCGCAGGTCGTCGTGTGCCTCGCGTAACGGGCTGGCCGGTGCCGCATGACGCAGCAGGCTGCGTTGCAGCACCTCGCCGAAGCGCACCGCCTCGACCATGCGCAGGGTACGGGCATGGAGCGACTCGAGGCGCGCCTGCTGTGACGCCGTCAGGGGGGCGTCGATACGGGCGTAGAAGTCGAGGATCTCGGCGAGCAGCGGCTTGATGCGCTCATGGTAGCGGGCATTCACCGCCGGCCAGCCCTCGGGGTCGATGGGGGTGCGGGCCACCGCCTGGCTGGGTGGGTGACCGATTACCTCGCCACTGGGCATCAGTATGGCCGCACAGAGCAGGTGATAGGCCCGGCGGTCGAGGCGTCGGCACTCCTGTTCGATGGCGGCCAGGGCGGTGTCGGCGTGCTGCAGGGCGGTGGTGTCCAGGTAGCGGGCCTGGGCCGGGGGCAGCCGTCCGGGTTCGGGGAAGAGGCGTTCCAGGGCTCCGGCCAGGCGCGGGATCAGCGGCAGCATCAGCACGATGCCGAGCACGTTGAACAGGGTATGGAATAGCGCCAGCTTCAGTGGCCAGGCGGTCTCCGCCAGGCCGACCATCGCGGCCAGGAGATCCACCAGCCAGGCCAGCGGGACCAGCAGTGCCAGGGCCACACAGGCGGTGACCAGGTTGAAGACCACGTGGGCACCCGCCAGGCGGCGGGCGGCGAAGCCGGCGGCCAGGGCCCCGAGCACGGCGGTGATGGTGGTGCCGATGTTGGCACCGATGGCGATGGCGAGTGCCGGCAGGTAGGGAAGCTGTCCGCTCGCCAGGGCCGCGAGGATGATCAGCAGGGTGGCGTGGCTCGACTGCATCACCACGGTGGCGATGATGCCGAACACGACGAACAGCGGCCAGTGCCAGAAGCGCTCGCCGGCCAGGCTGTCGAGGGCCAGGCCATCCTGCCAGGCATCGAAGCCCAGCTTCATGAAATCGATACCGAGGAACAGCAGGCCCACCCCGAGCAGCAGTCCGGCGATACCGGCTCGGCTGCCCTGCAGCAGCCGGGAGCCGAGCAGTCCCAGGGCCAGGAAGGGCATGGCGAAGGTGGCCAGGTCGAAGCGCAGGCCGAAGGCGGCGATCAGCCAGGCCCCGGTGGTGGTCCCCAGGTTGGCCCCGAACAGCAGGGCGATGGCGCCCGGCAGCGCGACCAGGCCGGCGCCGAGGAAGGACATCGCCAGCAGGGTGACCAGTGAGCTGGACTGCACCAGGGCCGTGGCCAGGGCGCCGACGCCGATGGCGCGTGCCGTCTGGCCGGTGGCGGCATGCAGCCAGCGGTCCAGGGTGCCTCCCGAGAGGCGCTTGACGGCATCCTGCAGGTGGTTCATCCCCCACAGGAAGAGTCCCAGTCCGGCGGCCAGGGTGGCGAGGTCGAGCCGTGCCAGCAGCAGCGCGGCGGCCGCCGTCAGGCCCAGCCCCTCGAGCTGCCGACGGCGGGACAGCAAGGCGGTCGCCACTCCCTGGCCGATCACCCTCAGCGGTCCTTGGGGTCGAGGATCTTCACCGGCTGGAAGTCCTGCCGGGACTGTTCTTCACGGGGGCGGCTGACGCGGGTCTCGAGCTCGGGCAGCGTCTCGTCCTCGATGGGCAGCTGCTCGAAGAAATCGCAGCTGACGCACTCCCGGTAGCGGATGCCGTTCTGTTCCCAGGCGCGGATGCGGTCCATCTCGGCGCAGCGCGGGCAGATGGCGCCGGCGATAAAGCGTTTCTGGGTAGCCATGGTGTCTCCTGATGGCGAACCGCCGGGGTTGCCCCCGGCGGCCATTGGCGATGGAGCGGGCCCGGCGTCAGGCAGCACGAATACCGCTGTGGCGGAGCAGGGGCTCGACGCTGGGCTCGCGGCCGCGGAAGGCGCGGAAGAGGTCGGCCGCGTCGCGGGAGCCCCCCCGCTCGAGTATCTCGGTGCGGAAGCGCCGCCCGGTCTCGGGGTCGAATATCCCGGCCTCCTCGAAGGCGCTCCAGGCATCGGCGGAGAGTACCTCGGCCCACTTGTAGCTGTAGTAGCCCGCCGCATAGCCCCCGGCGAAGATGTGGCTGAAGCCGTTCTGGAAGCGGTTGAAGTCAGTGCGCGGCACTACCGAGACGCCGTCGCGCACCGCGTCGAGCAGCGCCTGGATCTCGGTGGCGGAGGGGGCGCTGAGCTCGTGATGCAGGCGGAAGTCGAAGAGCGAGAACTCGAGCTGGCGCACCATGCCCATGGCGGACTGGAAATTCTTCGCCGCCAGCAGCCTGTCGAACAGTTCGGCGGGCAGCGGCTCGCCGGTCTCCACATGGCCGGCGATCAGGTCGAGCCCCTCGCGCTCCCAGCAGTAGTTCTCCATGAACTGGCTGGGCAGCTCCACCGCGTCCCAGGCCACGCCGTTGATGCCGGAGATGTCGGCGACGGTCTGACGGGTCAGCATGTGATGCAGGCCGTGGCCGAACTCGTGGAACAGGGTGGTGACCTCGTCGTGGGTCAGCAGCGCCGGCCTGTCGCCCACCGGGCGGGTGAAGTTGCAGGTCAGGTAGGCCACCGGCAGCTGCAGTTCGCCCTGCTCCAGGCGGCGCACCCGGCACTCGTCCATCCAGGCCCCGCCGCGCTTGCCCTCGCGGGCGTAGAGGTCGAGGTAGAAGCCGGCGATGGGGGCCGCGTCCTCCATGATGCGGAAGTAGCGCACGTCGGGGTGATAGCGCGGCGCACTCGTGTCCTCCTCGAAGGTCACGCCGTAGAGGCGCTCGACCACCCGGAACAGGCCATCGACCACCCGCGGGGCCGGGAAGTAGGGACGCAGCTGCTCCTGGGAGATGGCATGACGCGCCTCGCGCAGCTTCTCGCTGGCGTAGCCCACGTCCCAGGGGGCGAGTTCCTCCATGCCCAGTTCATCCCGTGCATAGGCCTCGAGTTCGGCGTACTCCTCGCGGGCCTGGGGCACGGCGCGTCGCGCGAGGTCCTCGAGGAAGTCGAGCACCTCGCGGGGCGTCTCGGCCATCTTGGTGGCCAGCGAGTAGTCCGCGTAGGTGGCGAAGCCCAGCAGCTCGGCGAGCTCATGGCGCAGGGCCAGGGTCTCCTCCATGACCGGGGCGTTGTCGTACTGCCCTGCATGAGGTCCCTGGTCGGAGGCGCGGGTGACGAAGGCGGTGTAGACCTCGCGGCGCAGCTCGCGGTCGTCGGCATAGGTCATCACCGGGAAGAAGCTCGGGAAGTCCAGGGTGATGCGGTAGCCCGTGTGGCCCTTGGCCTCGGCATTGGCCTTGAGCATGGCCAGGGCGCTCTCGGGAAGGCCGGCCAGGCGGCTGTCGTCGGGCAGGTCGAGGTGCCAGGCCTGGGTGGCATCGAGGAGCTGGTTGGAGAAGGTGTTGCCCAGCTCCGAGAGGCGGGCACGGATCTCGCCGTAGCGCTGCTTCTGCTCGGCCGGGAGGTCGACCCCGGCCAGGCGGAAGTCGCGCAGGGTGTTGTCCACTGCCTGGCGCTGCCCCTCGTCGAGCTCGGCCCAGGCCGGGCTGTCCTTCAGCGCCTGCCAGGCGCGGAACAGGCCTTCGTGCTGGCCGAGCCAGGTGCTGTAGTCGGAGAGCTTGGCGAGACAGGCCTGGTAGGCCTGGCGCAGGGCCGCGTTGTTCATGGTGCCGTTGAGGTGGGAGACCGGCGACCAGGCACGGGAGAGGCGGTCGTTGAGCGCCTCCAGCGGGGCGGCCAGGCTCTCCCAGGTGGGGGCCTCCTCCCGGGCGACCTGGGCGACGAGTCGCTCGATGGCGGAGCGGTTCTCCGCCAGCAATTCGTCGATGGCGGGCTCCGCATGCTCGGGCCTGATTTCGCCGAAGGGGGGCAGGACATGGGGGTCGAGCAGCGGATTGCGGGACATGCGCACCTCAAGGGTCTGGGGAGTGATCGTGACGTTAGATGCGGGCACCCGGCCAGGGTTTCAATGTCGCCCGGGTCGGCGATGCGATTGGCCCCCCTCGAGTGGCCTGCTAGTCTTGCTGCCTTTTCCAGGCCCGTGGAGCGGGAGAACCACCATGAACGAGACACTGGATCGCTGGACGACCCGGCGCGCCTTCGTCCTGGCCGTGACCGGGGCCGCCGTGGGACTGGGCAACATCTGGCGCTTTCCCTACGTCACCGGCGAGAACGGTGGGGCCGCCTTCCTGCTGCTCTATGTGGCCTTCGTGTTGCTGCTGGGGCTGCCGGTGATGATGGCCGAGATCATGATCGGCCGGGCCGGACGCAGGAGCCCGATGCAGTCGCTGGGCCACCTGGCCTCCCGGGCCGGGGCCAGCGGTCACTGGCGCTGGCTGGGGCTGTTCGGGGCCTTCACGGTGTTCTGCATCCTGTCGTTCTACTCGGTGGTCTCGGGCTGGTCCATCGAGTTCCTGGTGGCCGCCGTCAACGGCAACTTCGTCGGCGCGAGCCCGGCCGAGGTCGGCGCCGGTTTCGAGGCCTTCCTCGCCGACCCCGGGCGGATGACCCTCAATCACACCTTCTTCCTGCTCATGACCATGTCGGTGGTCGCGGCCGGTGTCGCCAAGGGGCTGGAGAAGCTCAACAACCTGTTGATGCCGCTGCTCTACCTGCTGCTGCTGTTGCTGGCCGGCTATGCGGCCACCACCGATGGCTTCGGCCTGGCGCTGGCCTGGCTGTTCAAGCCGGACGTCTCGGCGGTGACGCCGCTGGTGGTGATGCATGCCATGGGCCATGCGTTCTTCACCCTGGCGGTGGGCGCCTGTGCGCTGATGGCCTACGGTGCCTACATGCCCGACCACCAGAGCCTCCCCCGGGCCGCCGGGGCGGTGGCGCTGCTGGACATCGGCGTGGCGCTGCTGGCGGGGATCGCCATCTTCTCGGTGGTCTTCGCCCAGGGCATGGATCCGGGCGAGGGGCCGGGGCTGATGTTCGTCACCCTGCCGATCGCCTTCGCCCAGCTGCCCTGGGGGGCCGTGTGGCTCAGCCTCTTCTTCCTGCTGTTGCTCCTCGCCACCTGGACCTCGTCGATCAACCTGGCCGAGCCCATGGTCGCGACCCTGGAGGGCATCGGTTTCAGGCGCGGCCAGGCCGCCGCGATCATCGGCGTGGCGGTGTGGCTGGTGGGGCTGCTCTCGGTGCTCTCCTTCTCGACCCTGGCCGAGTGGCGCCCGGTGGCCGGCATGAACTTCTTCGACCTGGTGACGACGGTGCCCACCGAAGTCTTCCTGCCGGTCGGCGGGCTGACGATCGCCATCTTCGCCGCCTGGGTGATGCCCGAGGACGAGGCCCTGCGTGCCCTCGATGCCGGGCCCCGGGGATTCCGGCTGTGGCGCGGCCTGGTGCGCTGGGTCTCCATCCCGCTGACGCTGGTAGTATTGGCGGCAGCGTTGATCTGACGACGGAGGTGAGCGATGAGCGAGACGATGGAACAGCGGGGCGGGCCCCTTCGCCCCTGGAAGGGTACCGGGCCGCGGCTGGGTGAGCGGGTCTACATCGACCCGGCCTGCATGGTGCTGGGCGACGTGGTGCTGGGCGATGACTGCTCGGTATGGCCCATGGCGGTGATCCGTGGCGACATGCACCGGATTCGCATCGGCGCACGCACCAGCGTGCAGGATGGCAGCGTGCTGCATATCACCCACGCCAGCGACTTCAACCCCGAGGGCTTCCCGCTGACCATCGGCGAGGAGGTGACCATCGGCCACAAGGCGATCCTGCACGGCTGTACCCTGGGCAACCGCATCCTGGTGGGCATGGGCGCCATCGTGATGGACGGCGCCGTGGTGGAGGACGAGGTGATCATCGCCGCCGGCGCCGTGGTGACGCCGGGCAAGCGGCTGGCCAGCGGCCATGTCTATGCCGGCAACCCGGCCAAGGCGCTGCGCCCGCTCAAGGAGAAGGAGCGTGCCTTCTTCCCCTATACCGCCGGCAACTACGTGAAGCTCAAGGACGAGTACCTGGCCGCGGGCGAGGTGGGGCAGGCCCCTGTCTGAGGCCTGTCGCCAATTGGCAACTGTTTGTTTTTTCAGGCGATGTTGCGCATAATCTGGATTTCCATCCAGTACTTGACGAGTCCCGACACATGGCCGACTTTCGTACCCACCTCGGCGTCGCCGTGGCCGGTGGCGCGCTGCTTGGTTGCGCTGGCTGGCAGGCCACCCAGCTGTCGGCCACCGAAGCCGCTTCCCTGGCCGTGTTGACCGCCGTCGGCGGGATACTGCCGGATATCGATGCCGACAACTCCCATGCCATCCGCCTGATCTTCAATCTCTTTGCCGTGCTGGCGGTGGTGGGTGGGGCGCTGCTGTTGCAGGGGCGGCTCAGCCCCGGGACGATCGTCGTCGCCTGTGGCGGGCTGTATATCGGCGTGCGCCATGTGCTGAGCGCGCTGTTCAGGCGCTTCTCCGTGCATCGCGGGATCTGGCATTCGCTTCTGGCGTCGCTGCTGTGCGGGCTGGCGACCACGGCGGTCAGCTATCAGTGGTTCTCGCAGAGCGCCTGGCTGGCCTGGGCCCAGGGGCTGGCGCTGATCCTGGGTACGCTGATCCACCTGCTGCTCGACGAGCTCTACAGCGTCGATCTCACCGGGGCGCGGCTCAAGCGCTCCTTCGGTACGGCCTTCAAGCTGTTCGACTATCGCGAGCCGCTCAATTCGCTGCTCATGCTGGCGTTCGCCATGGCACTGATGCCCTGGCTACCCCCCTGGTCGCCGCTGGCCGAGCTGCTCGTTCAGGGCTCGGCGCTCTGGCGGTAGTCCTCGGCCTTGAGCCCGTATTTCCTGAGCTTGTCGTAGAGGGTCTTGCGTGGCAGCCCGAGCTGTTCGCAGACGTCGGTGATCCGCCCGCGCTGCCGGGTCAGCGCCTGGCTGATCAGGCTCTTCTCGAACAGCTCGACCTGCTGCGGCAGGGCCAGGTCGCCGGAGTCGCTCTCGACTCCCTCGAGCAGGGCATCGAGGCGATAGTCGCTGGCGGCGCCGAGCAGCACGTAGCGTTCGGCGAGGTTGCGCAGCTCGCGCACGTTGCCGGGCCAGTCGTGGGCCAGCAGCGCCGAGACCCCGGCGGCATCCAGCGGCGGGCACTCCAGGCCGCTGCGGTTGGCGGCCACCACGGCGAAGTGCTGGAACAGCAGCGGGATGTCCTCGCGACGCTCGCGCAGGGCCGGGATCGGCAGGGTGACGACGTTGAGGCGGTAGTAGAGGTCCTCGCGGAAACTCCCCTCCTCGGCGGCGCTCTTGAGATCGACCTTGGTGGCGGCGATCACGCGGATGTCCAGGGGGACCGGCGTGTTGGAGCCGAGGCGTTCCACGCTACGCTCCTGCAGGACGCGCAGCAGCTTGACCTGCAGCGACAGCGGCATCGATTCGATCTCGTCGAGGAAGACGGTACCGCCGTTGGCATACTCGAACTTGCCGATGCGTCGCTCCACCGCACCGGTGAAGGCGCCCTTCTCGTGGCCGAACAGTTCCGACTCGATGGTGCTCTCGGGCACGGCGCCGCAGTTGATGGCGACGAAGGGGTGGCCGCCGCGCTGGCTGCGCTCGTGAATGGCGCGGGCCACCAGGTCCTTGCCCGAGCCGGTCTCGCCGAACAGCAGCACGTCGGTCTCCACCTGGCTGATGCGCTGGACCATCGCCCCCAGCCGCTGCATCGCCTCGGTGCGGCCGACCATGCGAGGGCCCGGGGCATTCTGCTGGGCCTCCAGCTCGGCCTTGAGGCGGCGGTTCTCGAGGCTCAGCCGGCGCTTCTCCACGCCGCGCCGCACCACTTCCACCAGCCGTTCACCGGCGAAGGGCTTCTCGAGGAAGTCCCAGGCGCCTTCCCGCATCGCCTCCACGGCGGTGGAGATGTCGCCATGGCCGGTGATCAGGATCACCGGCAGATCCGGATCCCTGTTGCGTACCTCGCGCAGCAGCGCCATGCCGTCCATGCCGGGCATGCGGATATCGCTGACCACCACGCCGGGAAAGTCGGGGGCGAGGCTCTCCAGGGCCGCCTCGGCGCTGGCATGGGGCTCGGGGGCGTAGCCGGCCAGCTCCAGGGTCTGGCCGGCGGTGATGCGCAGATGGGGTTCGTCATCGATGATCATCACCGGCGTGGCCGCCTGGTCATGCATGGGATGAACTCTCCTGGTCGTGGGTCCGGTCGGTGCCATGGGCACCCCTGTCGCGGGGCAGGATAATGGTGAACAGGGCGCCGCCGCCAGGGCGGTTGGCGGCGCTGAGGCGCCCGCCCAGGTCGTCGATGATGCGCGAGGAGATCGACAGCCCCAGCCCCAGGCCGCTGCCGGGGGACTTGGTGGTGAAGAAGGGCTCGAAGATGCGGGCCAGGTTCTCTTCGGCGATACCTGGCCCGTTGTCCGCGACCCCGATGGTGACGGTGTCGTCGTCCTGCTCGATGGAGAGCAGCAGTCGCGGCGACGTTGCCTCGCTCATCGCCTGCAGGGCATTGCCGATCAGGTTGACCAGCACCTGCTCGAGGCGCACCAGGTCGGCTCGTACCCAGGCCTCGTCCCGGGGCCAGCGGCGTTCCACCTCGACCCCGGCGTCGCGCAGCCGGGTCTGGAAGAGTCGCAAGGCATAGTCGAAGCAGGAGGGCACCGAGACGGCCGTCAGGGTGTCGCCGCTCTTGCGCGAGAACTGCCGCAGCTGGGCGCTGATCTCGGCCATGCGCGTGGTCAGCTCGACGATCTGGTCGAGGTTGCTGCTGGCCGCCTCGAGGCGCTGGCGCTTGAGGAAGGCGCGGGCATTCTCGGCGTAGGCGCGGATCGCCGCCAGTGGCTGATTGAGTTCGTGGTTGATCCCGGCCGCCAGTTGCCCCAGTACCGCCAGCTTGGCGGCCTGGATCAGCTCGTCGCGGGTCTGGCGCAGGTTGGCCTCGGCGCGACGGCGCTCCTCGATCTCGCCGGAGAGGCGTCGGTTGGTCTCCACCAGGTCACGGGTGCGGCGCTCCACGTTGCGCTCGAGCTCGTCCCGGGCGCGGGCCAGGGTCTGGCGCTCGCGCTCGGCGAACTGCTCCCGCTCGCGGCGCAGGCGCAGGCGCTGCCAGCCGATGCCGCCGCCGAGGATCACGATGCCGTAGAGGCCGCCGGCCAGCAGGGCGGAGAGCCACTGGGCGCGGAATACCGGGGTCAGCGGCTTGAGGATGTGCATGTCCCAGCCGAACTCCTCGAGGGGGCGCGACAGGCTGAGGTAGCTGCCCTCGGCCAGCGATCCCCGGGAGAAGCTCACCAGCCGGCTCTGGTCGCCACGCCTCTCCAGTACCTCGATACCCGAGGGCGATAGCGGCTCGTCGGCGTAGCGCCGGGTCGCCAGGAGGGTCTGGCGCTCCTCCTCGGAGAGCGGCTGGAGGGCGGCCATGCGCAGCTCCGGCCGGCTGGCCATGAAGATGATGTTGTCCTCGTCGGTGACCAGCAGCTCGGCATCCTGGTCGGCCCAGCTCTCCTCCACCTCGTCGAGCAGCACCTTGACCACCATGACGCCGTCCGGGGTCGAGTCAGGCTGGGTGTCGTCCAGCCATACCGGCGCCGAGAAGTAGTAACCGCGTTCCAGCGACTGCACGCCGAGGCCGTAGAAGCGGCCCTGGCCGCCGGCGATGGCGTCCTGGTAGTAGCTGCGGAAGGCGTAGTTCTGGCCGATGAAGGTGTTGGGGAGGTGCCAGTTGCTGGCCGCCAGGGTGTTGGCGTCGCGGTCGAGCAGGTAGACGTCCGAGACGTCGGCGGTGGCGCGAAAACGATCCAGCAGCAGGTTGAGCGGCATGGCATTCTGGCTCTGCGGAGCGCTCAGGAAGCGTTGCACGCCCTCGCGGGAGGCGAGCAGGCGGGGCAGGTAGTCATGCCGCGTGAGGTGGCCTTCCAGCCCCGCCGCGGAGAGGCGAAGCTCGTTCTCTGCCTCGCGCACCAGGTTCTGCAGGGCCTGTTCCCGGGCCACCTGGGCGGCCTGCCACATGCTCAGCGCGAGCCCCAGGGGTACCAGCAGGATCAGCAGGCGTCGCCAGGTCCGGGAGAGCCGTGGTGGCCTCGTGCCAGCCTTCATCTCGCCGAACCCCGCTGCGGGGAGGGCACTCCCTGGGCGCGGCGCAGGGCACGCTGGGCGCGGGTCTCGGCCCGTTCCACTTCCAGCAGGTTCTCTTCCACGAAGACCAGGTGTTCGTGGGAGCGGGCCCGGGCATCCTCGGCGCGTCCCTCGAGGATGGCGTCGAGCAGGGCGCGGTGCTGTTTCATCAACTGGGGACGGGAGTCGGGCTTCTCGAACAGGTGGGCGAGGTTGTCGACGATGCTGCGCTCCAGCAGGTGGAAGATGCCGCGGATGGTGTGCAGCAGCAGCACGTTGTGGGCGGCCTCGGCGATGGCCATGTGGAAGGCTGCATCCGCGCGGGCCTCGTGGGTCGGGTCACGACCCTGGAAGCAGGCCTCGAGCTCCTCGAAACGCTTGATCAGCAGCGCCTTGTCGGTAGGGGTGGAGCGCAGGGCCGCATAGTAGGCGGAGATGCCCTCCATGGCGTCGCGGAACTCCAGCAGGTCGAGGTGGAATTCGCCGTGGCGGGAGAGCATCTCCAGCAGCGGGTCGCTGTAGCCGCTGTTGAGTTCCTCGCTGACGAAGGTCCCGCCGCCCTGGCGGCTCGACAGCAGGCCGCGAGCCGCCAGCTTCTGGATCGCCTCGCGCAGCGAAGGGCGCGAGACGCCGAAACGTTCCGCCAGTTCCCGTTCCGGGGGAAGGCGCTGGCCGGGCTTGAGGCTACCCTCCAGGATCAGGGCCTCGAGGCGTTCGGTGATCACGTCGGCCAGTCGAGGCTGGCGAACGGGTTGGTAGGCCATGGCGGTGCCTCCTGTGAGCATGGAGCGAGCATCATGATACGTCACCTAATTGGTATTACCAATATGGCTGGCAGTCGTGGCCCGAGGCTGGCCGAGATCTCCTGCATGATTAAGGAGTTGTCGCCGTGCCTGGCGGTGCAATACCAAAGTATAGTAATGCCGGAAGGTAAAAAACGGGCTCGGGTTTGACACTATGGGAGTCGCCTCCTATCGTGCGGCAACATGCTAGCTGTAAATTGGTTTTACCAATTTACCGTATCGATCACCACCACCCCGGTGCCTGTGCCGCTCCCGGCCCCCGGCATCGCCAAGGATCCTGCCGATGACGCCAGTCAAGCTCTATCCGCCGATGCCGGAGAAGGTCTACTTCTTCGGTACCTGCCTGATCGACCTGTTCTACCCCGAAGCAGGGCTGGATGGTATTCGCCTTCTGGAGAGGGAAGGCATCGAGGTGGTCTTTCCCGAGGACCAGACCTGCTGCGGGCAGCCGGCCTATACCTCGGGCTATCACGACGAGGCACGGGCGGTGGCGGCGGCTCAGCTCGATCTCTTTCCCGAGCCCTGGCCGATCGTGGTGCCCTCGGGGTCCTGCGGCGGCATGATGCGTACCCACTACCCCCAGCTCTTTGCCGGTACCGACCTCGAGGAGAAGGCCAGGGAGGTCGCCGGACGCATTCATGAGCTGACCGAATTCCTGGTCCACGTCTGTCACCTCAAGCTTGAGGATCGCGGCGAGCCCGAGAAGGTGGCCATGCACACCTCCTGCAGCGCTCGGCGCGAGATGGGGCTGGCCGAGACCGGCCCGGCCCTGCTGGCCCAGTTGGGCGGGGTGGAGGTTGTCGAGCAGGCCCGTGCCGCCGAGTGCTGTGGTTTCGGCGGTACCTTCTCGGTGCGCCACCCCGAGGTGTCGGGGGCCATGGTCGACGACAAGACGAAGGCCATCGAGGCGGCCGGGGCGGAGCGCTTCGTGACCTCCGACTGTGGTTGCATGATGAACATCGCCGGGCGCTTCGAGCAGCAGAAGAAGCCGATCAAGGGCGAGCATATCGCCAGCTACCTGTGGCGGAGGACCTCATGAGCGTACAGACCTTCACTCCTCGCGAGTTCCACCGCCAGGCCCACGATGCCCTGGGCAATCCGCAGATCCGCGCCAACTTCCGCAAGGCGATGGATGGCCTGATGGCCAAGCGCCGCGACGTCTTCAGCGACTGGGACCTGGAGACCCTGCGCGAACTGGGCGCCAACATCCGCCTGCGGGCGCTCTCGAAGCTGCCTGACCTGCTGGAGCAGCTAGAGGCCAACTGCGAGGCCAACGGCATCCGGGTGCACTGGGCCGAGGACGGCGACGAGGCGTGCCGGATCATCCGCGACATCTGCCGGTCCCATGACGCCCGGGCGGTGATCAAGGGCAAGTCGATGGTCTCCGAGGAGATGCACCTCAACGCCCACCTGGAGGAGGCCGGCATCGAGGCGCTGGAGTCGGACCTCGGCGAGTACCTGGTGCAGCTCAACGAGCAGACGCCCTCGCACATCATCATGCCGGCGATTCACCTCAATACCGACGAGATCTCCGAGATCCTCCACGACAGGACCGGCACCGAGCGCTCCCGGGACGTCGACTACATGACCGCGGCGGCCCGCGCCCAGCTGCGCGAGCGCTTCATGACCGCCGACGTGGGGGTCTCCGGGGTCAACTTCGCGGTGGCCGAGACCGGCACCCTCTGCCTGGTGGAGAACGAGGGCAACGGGCGCATGACCACCACGGTGCCGCCGGTGCACATCGCCGTGACCGGCATCGAGAAGGTGGTGGAGCACCTGCGCGACGTGCCGCCGCTCTATGCGCTGCTGACCCGCTCGGCCACCGGCCAGCATGTCACCACCTACTTCAACATGATCAGCTCGCCGAGGAAGGCGGGCGAGCATGACGGGCCGCAGGAGGTCCACCTGGTGCTGGTGGACAGCGGCCGCTCCCGCATCTACCAGGACGACGAGCTGCTCGACACCCTGCGCTGCATCCGCTGCGGCGCCTGCATGAACCACTGTCCCGTCTATACCCGGGTGGGTGGCCATACCTATGGCACCACCTACCCGGGGCCGATCGGCAGCATCCTCTCGCCGCACCTGATGGGCCTGGAGGAGACCCGGGACCTGCCCACCGCCTCGAGCCTGTGCGGTGCCTGCGGCGAGGTCTGCCCGGTGAAGATCCCGATCCCCGACCTGCTGGTGCGGCTGCGCCGCGAGTCGGTGGGCGAAGGGCGCGGCAACGTGCCGGGGGCCGGGATCAAGCGCACCCGCAAGGAGGTCGCGGCCTGGAAGGGCTTCGAGTGGATGGCCACCCACCCCCGAGTCTGGCGCAGCGGCACGGCGCTGGCCGGCAAGCTCCAGGCGCTGATGCCCTCGAAGCTGGCGCCCTGGACCGACTATCGCACCGCGCCGAAGCCCGCCCGGTCGTCGCTGCATGCCCTGGTGAAGCAGCACAGGAGCCGGCAGCAGGCCGACGGCGGCGACGGGGAGAAGCGCTCATGAGTGCCCGGAACAATATCCTCACGCGCCTGCGCGAGCGTCTCGATGGCCCGCTGAGCGCCCCCGAGAGCGATTTCGCCGTGGTGACGAACCGCGGCTGGGACCTCCAGGAGCGCCTGGCGCGCTTCGAGCGGCTGATCGGCTCGGTACACGGCGAGGTCGTTCACACCACCCGCGAGGCGTGGACCGCCGCCCTGGCCGAGACTCTGGCCGACAAGGGCGTGCGCCGGCTGGCGCTGGGGCGCGAGCATCCGGTGGCCGCCGAGGCGCGCCGGGCCCTGGCCGACGCCGAGGTGGAGCTGGTCGACGTGGATCGCGATATCGAGACCTGGCAGCAGGAGCAGTTCGAGCGAGTCGACGCCGGCCTGACCTCCACCCGTGGCGCCATCGCCGAGACCGGCAGCCTGTGGCTCTGGCCGACCGCCGACGAGCCGCGCCTGATCAGCCTGGTGCCGCCACTGCACATCGCCGTGCTGGATGCCGACACCCTGGAGGACACCTTCTTCGACGTGGTGGAGGCACACGGCTGGGCCGACGGCATGCCCACCAATGCGCTGCTGATCTCCGGCCCCAGCAAGACCGCCGACATCGAGCAGACCCTCGCCTATGGCGTCCACGGCCCCCGCGAGCTGGTGGTGCTGGTGCGCCATGCGGGGAGCCACCAGGAGTCGCCCGATGTCTGAACCGAACGCTGCGACCTTCCGCGAGCTCAAGGCGGCGCTGGCGGGCACGGTCCCCGCCGAGCGGCTGATCGACGACCCCCTGCGCACCCTGGCCTACGGCACCGACGCCAGCTTCTACCGGCTGGTGCCCCGGCTGGTGGTGCGACCGGAAGACGAGCAGGAGCTGCAGCTGACCCTGGCCGAGTGCCGGGCCCGGGGGGTGTCGGTGACCTTCCGTGCCGCCGGGACCTCGCTCTCCGGGCAGGCGGTGACCGACTCGGTGCTGATCCAGCTCGGCCGCGGCTGGCGGGGCCACGAGATCCTCGACGAGGGCCGGGCGATCCGCCTGCAGCCCGGGGTGATCGGGGCCCGGGCCAACCAGCTGCTGGGGCCCTTCGGGCGCAAGATCGGGCCGGACCCGGCCTCCATCGCGAGCTGCATGATCGGCGGTATCGCCGCCAACAACGCCTCCGGCATGTGCTGCGGCACGGCCCAGAACAGCTATCGCACGGTGCGCGACATCCGCGTGGTCCTGGCCGACGGCGCCCTGCTGGACACCGCGGATGCCGACAGCGTGGCGGCCTTCCGCCGCAGCCACGCCGACCTGCTGGCGGGGCTCGAGCGCCTCTCGGAGACGACCCGGGCCGACGCGGCGCTGGCCGAGAGGATCCGCCACAAGTATCGGCTCAAGAACACCACGGGCTATGCCCTCAACAGCCTGGTGGACTTCACCGACGGTGTCGAGATCCTCAAGCACCTGATGATCGGCTCCGAGGGTACCCTGGGCTTCATCAGCACGATCACCTACGACACCGTGGTGGACGAGCCGCACAAGGCCGCGGCCCTGGCCTTCTTCCCGGACATGGCGGCCACCTGTCGCGCGACCATCGCCCTCAAGCGCTCCCCCGTGTCGGCGGTGGAGCTGATGGATCGCGCCGCGCTGCACTCCGTGGAGCGCGAGCCGGGCATGCCCGAGGTGCTGCGTACGCTGCCCGAGGGGGCGGCGGCGCTGCTGATCGACGTGCGTGGCCACGACGACGCCGATCTCGCGGCGCGCATGGCCGAGGTGCAGGCGACGCTCGAGGGGATCCGCACCCTGGAGCCGGTCACCTTCACCCGCGACCCCGATACCTATGCCCTCTACTGGAAGATCCGCAAGGGCCTGTTCCCCGCGGTGGGGGCGGTACGCGACACCGGCACCACGGTGATCATCGAGGACGTGGCCTTTCCCATGGAGCGCCTCGACGAGGGCGTGCTGGCGCTGACCGACATCTTCCACCGCCACGGCTACCAGGAGGCGATCCTGTTCGGCCATGCCCTGGAGGGCAACCTGCACTTCGTCTTTCCCCAGGGCTTCGAGAAGCCCGGCGAGGTCGAGCGCTACCAGGCGCTGATGGACGAGGTGGCGCAGCTGGTCGGCGTCGAGTACGGCGGCTCGCTCAAGGCCGAGCACGGCACCGGGCGCAACATGGCCCCCTACGTGGAGCTGGAGTGGGGCCCCGACGCCTACGCCCTGATGTGGGAGATCAAGGCGCTGTTCGACCCCGAGAACCTGCTCAATCCCGAGGTGATCCTCAGCCGCAACCCGACGCTGCACCTGGAGAACCTCAAGCCGCTGCCGGCTACGGACCCGATCGTCGACAAGTGCATCGAGTGCGGCTTCTGCGAGCATGTCTGTCCCTCGAAGGACCTGACCCTGACGCCGCGGCAGCGCATCGTGATCGCCCGGGAGATGTCCCGGCTGGAGGCGCTGGGCAGCCGACTCACCGCCGAGGAGTCGGCGCGGCTGGCGGCGCTGCGCCAGGACTACCGCTATGCCGGCGACGAGACCTGCGCGGCGGATGGCCTCTGCGCCACCCAGTGTCCGGTCGGCATCAACACTGGCGACCTGGTCCGCGAGCTGCGCCGGGACAGGCTCGCCGGCCGGGCCGGCCTGGCTCGGCGGCTCGGGCGGCACTTCTCAGGGGCCACCCGGCTGGCGCGGGGCGCCCTGAACGTGGCCGGCGCGGCGAACCGCGTGCTCGGCGACGACTTGATGGGCAGGGCCAGCGCCGGGGCGCGGCGCCTGAGCGGCGATCGCCTGCCGCAGTGGACACCGGCACTGCCCCAGGCGGCGCCGATCCGGTTGCTCAAGCGCCAGGCATCTGCCGGGGACGTTCGGGACAAGGTGGTCTACCTGCCCTCCTGCGCGACACGGGTCTTCGGCGCCACGCGGCACGATGCCGAGTCGCGCTCGGTGATGGAGATCGCCCTGTCGCTGCTCGATAAGGCCGGCTTCGAGGTGATCCTGCCGGAGATGATCGGCCACCTGTGCTGCGGGATGGCCTTCCAGTCCAAGGGGCAGTTCGACGAGGCGACCCACAAGGCGCGCGAACTCAACCGCGAGCTGCTGCTGGCCAGCCAGAACGGCCGCTACCCGGTACTCAGCGACACCAGCCCCTGCACCCTGCAGATGCGTGAGCAGCTGGACGAGCGGCTGGAGATGCTGGAGCCGGTGGCCTTCGCCCACGACTACCTGCTGCCCCGACTCGCCGTCACGCCGCTGGATGAGCGTGTCGCGGTGCACGTGACCTGCTCGAGTACCCGCATGGGGCTCACCGACAAGTTCGTCGACCTGGCGCGGGCCTGTGCCAGGGAGGTCGTGGTGCCCGCCGAGATCACCTGCTGCGGCTTCGCCGGCGACAAGGGGTTCAGCACGCCGGAGCTCAATGCCTCGGCCCTGGAGGCGCTGGCCGAGCAGGTGTCGGGTTGCAGTGCCGGCTACTCCAACTCGCGGACCTGCGAGATCGGCCTGAGCCAGCACGGTGGCATTCCCTACCGCTCGATCCTCTCGCTGCTCGACCGGGCCAGCCGGTCCGCCTCGCCTTGAGACTATCCACAAGTCACAGGGGCCGGCAGCGGCCCCTGTGGATCACCCGGCGGACAGTCCTGGAATTTTTTTACCGGAAGGGCTTGCGGGGTCTCCGGGAAGT
>NZ_JBMHFZ010000012.1:0-125681 GCF_049166755.1 Halomonas terrestris
CCAGCTTCCAGCTTCCAGCTTCCAGCTTCCAGCTTCCAGCTTCCAGCTGTCAGAACTTCTCCAGCGTTTCCCGGTAGCCGAGGAAGTCCTTGCGGCGCTGTTCGATGCGGCTGGCGGCGGTGGTGTCGCCTTCGCGTTCGGCGACCCCCTTGGCCACGCCGAGCTGGCGGATAGCGCTGTCGATGCGCCCGGTGAGCTGCATCTGCTCGGCGCGGGCCAGGTGCCCCCAGGCCTCGCGATCGCTGCGCCCGGCGGCCTCGGCCAGCAGGGTGAACACCTGGGGATCCTCGGGGCGGCGCTCGGAGAGGTCCCGCAGTACCCGCCAGGCCTCGTCGGGGTCGCGCTGCAGCAGCGCCTCGCCGAGCAGGCGGGAGGTGGGCACATGGCCGGGCATCAGCCTCAGCTGGCGGCGACTGCGTTCGATGGCGTCGTCGTAGCGACCGGCCTCGAACGCCACCTCGGCGGCCGAGGCGGGCAGCATCGCCAGGTCGGGATGCGCCCGGGCCAGGGCGTCGATCTCGCGCAGGGCGGCGTCGGTCTCGCCGCGCTCGGCGTCGATCAGCGCCGCCAGGTAGCGCCGAGCGTCCTCCGGGGCACCTCCCTGGGCCAGCCGGGTGGCGGCCTGTCGCGGGTCGCGGGAATGGATCGCCAGCAGCGCCCTGGCCCTCACCAGGGCATACTGAAGGGACGGGTCGCGCGGGCTGTCGATCCCCAGCTGGCTGGCACGATCCTGGGCATCGCTGAGGCGCGATTCGGTTACCGGGTGGGTCAGCAGGAACTCCGGCGGGTTGCCGCCCTGCAGGCTCGCCATGCGCTGCATGGCGCGGAACATGCGCACCATGGCCTGGGGGTCGTAGCCGGCCCGGGCCATGGCCTGGAGGCCGATGCGGTCGGCTTCCTGCTCGAAGCGTCGCGAATAGGCCAGCTGGTCCTGGATGAAGGCAGCCTGGGAGCCCATGGCCACGCCGATACCGGCATCGCCGCCCCCGCCGGCGGCGATCAGCATGCCGGCGAGCATGGCCGCCATGGCGGGAATCTGGGTCTGCTCGGCACGGGCCTGGCCGCGGGCATGGTGGCGCTGGGAGAGATGGCCGAGCTCGTGGGCCAGCACCGAGGCCAGGGCGGCCTCCTCGTCGGCGAAGGCGAACAGGCCGGCATTGACGCCGATCACCCCGCCCGGCACGGCAAAGGCATTGAGCATGCGGCTCTCGACCAGGGTGACGACGGTCGTGGTGCCCACCAGGCCGCTGTGGGGCAGCAGGCGCGCGACCAGGGATTCGACATACTCCTGGGCGATGGGGTCGTCCCAGCCCGGGGCGCGAGCCCGGAACTGCCTGAGCCAGGCGCGGCCCAGGCGTACCTCTTCGCCGCTCACGGCCTGGCTGCCACTGCTGGTCAGGCTGGGCAGGCCATAGTCGCCGCTCGACCGGTTGTCGATCCACTGGCCGGTGGCGGGCAAGGCGAGCGCCAGGCTCAGGGCGCCGACGGCAAGACAGCTTGTGGTACGGTGCATGGCCATCCTCTTGGGCGGATCAGGCGGCGGGCATCCTCCTCCGACATTGATTCGTCCCGTAAAGTGCCTTTAAATCTCAAGGGGTTTCATGTCGAGCGGCGTCCTGCCTGACGCCCGGCATGCCCTGAATGCATTCTCCCGGGAGACAACATGGCTGTGCAACCTGATGACGTGCTCGATGCCCGCGGTCTTCCCTGCCCCTTGCCGCTGCTCAAGGCCAAGCAGGCGCTGGCGCGACTCGAGCCGGGCCAGCTTCTCGAAGTGATGGCCACCGACGCGGGCTCCTGGCGTGACTTCGAGACCTTCATCGAGCAGAGCATCCACGAGATGCCGGCCAGGGAGGAGCGTGGCCCGGTCTATCACTACTGGATCCGCAAGGGCGGGGAGCACGCCTCATGACCCTGCGGGCGGTCTTCAAGAGCTGGATCGATCACTACTTCTCCGACGAGGAGGCGGTCATCCTGCTGGTGGTGCTGGTACTCGGGTTCGCCGCGGTGATCTGGTTCGGGCGAATGCTCGCTCCCTTCTTCACCGCCCTGGTGATCGCCTTCCTCCTGCAGGGGGCCGTGAGCTGGCTGGAACGTCGCCACGTGCCCCACCTGCTGGCGGTGACCCTGGTGTTCCTGGGCTTCATCGGCATGCTGCTGGCGCTGGCCTTCATCCTGATGCCGCTGATCTGGAACCAGCTCGTGAGCCTGGTCCAGGAGACGCCGCGCATGTTCGCCAGCGGCCAGCAGCTGCTGGACGACCTGCAGGAGCGCTACCCCAACCTGGTCACGCCCGACCAGATCCAGAACTGGATCGCCGTGGCGGGGCGCGAGATGACCCAGTTCGGGCAGCGTGCGCTGACGCTGTCGCTGGCCTCGCTGGGCAATGTCCTGGCGCTGATCATCTACCTGGTGCTGGTGCCGATCCTGGTGTTCTTCATGCTCAAGGACCGCGAGAAGCTGGTGAACTTCACCCTCTCGCTGCTGCCCCAGAACCGTGGCCTGATGACCCGCATCTGGCAGGAGATGGACGACCAGATCGCCAACTACGTGCGCGGCAAGTTCATCGAGATCATCATCGTCGGTACCGTGGCCTTCATGACCTTTGCCTACTTCGGGCTGCCCTATTCGGCCCTGCTGGCGGTGCTGGTGGGCTTCTCGGTGCTGGTGCCCTACATCGGCGCCGCCGTGGCCACCCTGCCGGTGGCGGCGGTGGCGGGCTTCCACTTCGGCATGACCAATGAGTTCCTCTACGTGGTGATCGCCTACGGCATCATCCAGGCGCTGGACGGCAATGTCCTGGTCCCGATCCTGTTCTCCGAGGCGGTCAACCTGCATCCGGTGTCGATCATCGTGGCGGTGCTGTTCTTCGGCGGGATCTGGGGCTTCTGGGGGATCTTCTTCGCCATTCCGTTGGCGACCCTGCTCAAGGCGCTGGTCTATGCCTGGCCCCGGGGCATCAAGCGGCGCCATCAGAACGAGGCGGTGGAATCCCTGGCCGAGGAGTGAGGCCGGGCCGGCTCCCGCACCGCACATGCATCGGGCGGTGCGGGAGGACGGTCAGGAGGCGCCGTGCAGCTCCCGGGCGGCTTCCAGCACCTCCTCGACGTGGCCGGGCACCTTGACGCCGCGCCACTCCCGGGCGAGCCTGCCCTCGGCGTCGATCAGGAAGGTGCTGCGCTCGATGCCGAGGTGCTCCTTGCCGTAGAGCTTCTTGAGCTTGATGACGTCGAACAGCCGGCAGACGGTCTCGTCCTTGTCCGAGAGCAGCGCGAAGTTGAAGCCCTGCTTGGCCTTGAAGTTCTCCTGGGCGCGGAGGCCGTCCCGGGAGACGCCGAGAATCACGGTGTTGGCGGCATCGAAGGCCTCCTTGCGGTCGCGGAAGTCGCCGCCCTCGGTGGTGCAGCCCGGGGTGCTGGCCTTGGGATAGAAGTAGACCACGACCTGCCTGCCCTTCAGCTCGGAGAGGGTCACGGTGGTGTCGCCGGTGGCGCTGGCGGTGAAGTCGGGCACGGGCTGGCCGATGCTGACGCTCATGGATAGGCTCCTGCTGCTGTCTGCTGATGGGGAGTGGCACTCGATTACACGCAACCGCACCCCTGCTGTCAAAGTCTCGCCTGCCCGTGCTGTACAGACTTTGATCGCCTGAGTACCATCTACCCCTTGGCGAGGGTGCCATTGTCCGAAGCGTGTCCCCGCAGTCAGGGGATGGTTGACACAGCCGTCGTATCGCGTAGTCGTATCGAGAGGAATGAGAGGATGATCACTGGCAGTATCGTCGCCCTGGCGACGCCGATGAAGGTCAATGGCGACATCGATTGGGAGGCGCTGCGCCGCCTGGTGAACTTCCACCTCGACAACGGCACCGATGGCATCGTCGCTGCCGGTACCACCGGCGAGCCCACCACCATGTCCTTCGCCGAGCACTTCGACGTGATTCGCGCGGTGGTGGAGGAGGTCGACGGGCGCATTCCGGTGATCGCCGGCACCGGTGCCAACGCCACCTCCGAGGCCGTCGAACTGGCCCGTTACGCCAGCGAGGTGGGGGCCGACTACTGCCTGTCGGTCTGCCCCTACTACAACAAGCCGACCCAGGAAGGCCTCTACCAGCACTTCAAGGCGGTGGCCGAGGGCAGCAAGCTGCCGGTGATCCTCTACAACGTGCCGGGGCGCACCGCCAGCGACCTCTACAACGAGACCGTGCTGCGCCTGGCCGAGGTCGACAACATCATCGGGCTCAAGGATGCCACCGGCAACCTGGAGCGGGCAGAAGACCTGATCTCGCGCCTCGAGGGCAGCGGCTTCATGCTCTATTCCGGTGATGACGGCACCGCCTGCGACTTCATGCTGATGGGTGGCCATGGTGACATCTCGGTGACCGCCAACGTGGCGCCCAGGGCGATGCATGATCTGTGTGCCGCCGCCGTGGCCGGGGACGCCGACCGCGCCCACCAGATCAACACCCGCTTGATGCCCCTGCACACCAATCTCGGTATCGAGTCGAACCCCATCCCCGTCAAGTGGGCGCTGCATCGCATGGGCCTGATCGAGCCCGGCATTCGTCTACCGCTGACATGGCTGTCCGAGAAGTACCACTCCACCATCAGCGAGGCCCTCCAGCTGGCGGGGCTGATCGACGACTGATCGGTGCTCGGCTGCCGGAACCTGGACAACTGGATGCAAGGTAGACGCATGAACTCTGCGCTGAAATGGATGCCGCTGGTGGCGGCCATCGTCCTGGCGGGCTGCGCTCGCCCCGACGGCTACTACCACGATCGCAACGTCGACTACGCCGAAGCACGTGACAGCTCGCCGCTGGTGCTGCCCGAGACGCGTGATCCCGCTCGCTACCGCGACGCCATGCCGGTACCCGAGGCGGCCGGCGACTTCCGGGCGCCGGATGGCCGCTTCAGTGTCCCGAGCCCCCCGCCGCTGGCGGCCGGGCGGGCCACCGAGCGCGATTTCGTCGAGCGCCGCAACATCGGCCGTGACAGCTGGCTGGTGGTCGGTGCCGATCCCGGTACCGTCTGGCCACAGCTCGAGGAGTTCGCCCGTACCCGTGGCCTGCAGGTGACCGCCAGCGACACCTCTCGCGGCGTGATCGAGACCAGCCAGGCGCGCATCCGCGTGCGTCAGGGGCTGCGCGCCGGCGACAGCGAGGTGCGCTGCGACCAGGGCGGCGCGCCGGTGGCGGCCTGTCTCGAGGCGATGGAGCAGTACTTCAGTGCGCGCAGCGCCTCCGCCAGTTCCTCGTCGCTGGCCGCCCAGCGCCTGGCCGGCGAGGAGCGCCTGCGCGTCGAGCAGCAGGGCGACGAGTGGCGGGTGGTGGTACCCCTGGACATCGATCGCACCTGGGCCGAGCTCAGCCACCAGCTGCAGCTCGACTTCACCGTGGAGGAGCGTCGCGAGCTGCTCGAGGGCGACCCCGAGGCCCACGACTTCCTGATCAGCTACATGACGCAGACCGAACGCAACCGCAACCCGCTGCAGGTCGCCTTCAGCCCCGACGTGCGGCAGATGTCCCAGCAGATCCGCCTGGTACTGGAGTCCGTCGGCCCCGAGCGGACCGTGCTGCGGGCCGAGAATGCCAGCGAACGTGCCTTCAGCCCCGAGGACCAGCGCGAGCTGCTCGAGCGGGTCTCGGGCCTGCTGCGCTGATGGGGGGTCGGGTGGTCGAGCCGAGCCCACCCGCCGGTACGCTGCGCTTCGGCTCCCTGGGCAGCGGCAGCAAGGGCAACGCGACCCTGGTCAGCGACGGCGAGACCCACCTGCTGGTCGACTGCGGCTTCGGCCTGCGCGAGACCGAGCGGCGGCTGGCCGGCTTCGGCCTGCATCCGCGTCAGCTGGATGCGGTACTGGTGACCCATGAGCATGGCGATCACGTGCGCGGGGTCGGCCCCCTGGCGCGCCGCCACGGCGTGCCGGTCTACCTGACCCCGGGCACCTGGGCCTCGGGTCGCCTCGGCGTGATTCCCGGGCACCACTGGATCACCCCCCAGGCGCGCTTTGCCATCAAGGGGGTCGCCATCGACCCGGTCACCGTGCCCCACGACGCCCGGGAGCCGGTTCAGTTCCGGTTCCATGCGGCGGGGCGCAGCCTTGGCGTGCTCACCGACCTCGGCCACCCCACCGACCACGTGGCCGAGGCCTTCGCCGGTTGCGACGCCCTGGTACTGGAGTGCAACCATGATGTGCGCATGCTCGCCGAGGGTCCCTATCCCCCGCGGCTGAAGCGCCGGGTGGGCGGGGACTGGGGGCACCTGGCCAATGCCCAGGCGGCGGCCCTGCTGGCCCGGCTGGGCCTGGACCGCCTGCAGCGCATCGTCTGCTCGCACCTTTCCGAACACAACAACCGCCCCGAGCTGGTGCTGGAGGCCCTGGTGCCGCTGCTCGACGGCGATGAATCGCGGCTGATGGTCGCCCGCCAGGACGAGAGCCTGGCGTGGCAGGCGATCGGCTGACTTCCCATACTTTCGCTATTCGCAGCCTGTGGAGGCTCCCATGGAAAAGCGTCAAGAACTCTACGCCGGCAAGGCCAAGTCGGTCTTCGCCACCGATGACCCGGAGCGTGTGGTCCTGCAATTCCGCGACGACACCAGCGCCTTCGATGGCGAGCGCATGGAGTCGCTGGCTCGCAAGGGCCTGGTCAACAACCGCTTCAACGCCTTCATCATGGAGACGCTGGCCGCCGCGGGGATCCCCACCCACTTCGAGAAGCGCCTCTCCGATACCGAGAGCCTGGTCAAGAAGCTCGAGATGATCCCGGTGGAGTGCGTGGTGCGCAACATCGCCGCCGGCGGCCTGGTCAAGCGGCTGGGGGTGGAGGAGGGCAAGACGCTGACGCCGCCCACCTTCGAGCTGTTCCTCAAGAACGATGCGCTGCACGACCCGATGATCAACGAGTCGCTGGCCGAGACCTTCGGCTGGGCCACGCCCGAGCAGCTCGCCGAGATGAAGGCGCTGACCTTCCGGGTCAACGAGGTGCTCAAGCAGCTGTTCGCCGACGGCGACCTGCTGCTGGTCGACTACAAGCTGGAGTTCGGCCTGTTCCAGGGCCGGCTGGTGCTCGGCGACGAGTTCTCGCCGGATGGTTGCCGGCTGTGGGATGCCGAGACCCGCGAGAAGCTCGACAAGGATCGCTTCCGCCAGGGGCTGGGCGGGGTGATCGAGGCCTACGAGGAAGTGGGGCGGCGGATCGGCGTCAGCTTCGACTGACGGCGCCGAGGACGCGATCGTTGCTGCCGGGGCATCAGGGAGGACCTGAGCATGTCAGGCGATTCACTCCGTAGTAGCGCTGCCATCTTCGAGCATGCCCCTGTTGGTCTTGCCGGGTTGGATGTGGAGGGCGTCCTGGTGCAGGTGAATACCCACTTTGCCCACCTGCTCGGTTGTCGGATCGAGCAAGTGGTGGGGTGCCGGTTGCACGACCTGATCATCGAACCCTACGGTGTGGAGTTTACTGCTTGTCTGGCCGACATCGCTCGCGGTGCTGAGGTCGAGGGTCGTCTCGAAATCCCGGTCAGGCATGGTGACCGCGACATGACCTGGGTAACCATGACCCTGGTTCGGATGGGGGAGTCTCTTGAGCAAGGGCCAGGGATATCCTCGATGATCGTGGACATCAGGGAGCATCATGGTCAGGCGAGTCAGACGCTAGTGGATCGCCTGATGCAGGCCAGCCCGGCGGTGGTCTATACGATGCGGCCTGAAAACCTGGCAACCATGACCTTCGTCAGTCAGAACGTGGCGAATGTTACCGGTTGGTCGCCGCAGGCGATTGCAGGCCGGCCTGACTGGCTGGAGGAGCATGTCCATCCGGAAGATTTCCAGAGGGTCTATGATGATCTGACCCGCTGGCTCGCGCGTGATGCTCCCGGTTATGCCCGGATCCACTATCGTCAACGCACTCCGGAAGGTCGTTGGCAGTGGCTGGACGATCAACTGACGACGGTCCGGGATTCCCGGGGCCGTGTCGTCGAACTGGTGGGGGCCTTTCGCGATGTCACCGACCGGGTCGAAATCACCCGGCGCCTGGAAAAGCTTGCTCGCAATGTCCCGGGTGTGCTCTTCCAGTATCGCCAAGATCCCGACGGGCAGGCCCACTTCACTTATGCAAGCGAGGGTGCGCTCGATATCCTTGGCCTGCCTCATGAGGAGATGGAGGCCGATGCCGCGAAGGCATTCGACCGAGTCCATCCTGACGACCTACCGACGCTCCTGGCCAGCATCGAGAAATCACGATGCCAACTGACTCCCTGGCAGTTGCGACTGCGTTTCCTGCATCCGCAACGTGGCGAAATCTGGCTGGAGGGGCGTTCTTCGCCGGAAGAGGAAGAGGGTGGAAGCGTACTCTGGCATGGCGTACTCCTGGATATCTCCAGGGAGGTGGTAGCCGAGAAGGCCTTGCAACAGAGCCGGGCGGAACTGGCAGAAGCCCAGCAGCTGGCCCATCTGGGTAGCTGGGTATGGAGTGTCGACACAGATGACCTTCGCTGGTCAGAGGAGATGTTTCGGATCTTCGGTGTGACGTCTGACGCCTTTATCCCGACCTTCGAGGGGTTCATGCAACGGGTCCACGATGAGGACCGTGAACGCGTCAGGGCAGCGGTGGGCGAGGCTCTGACAGGGTCACCTTACGAGATCGACTTTCGGCTCCTGCGGCCAGATGGCTTCGAGCGCATCGTGAATGCCCGGGGGACGGTCGAGTTCTCCACCAACGAGCAGCCGCTGCGCATGATTGGGTCGGTGCTGGACGTTACCCGCCTTCGAGCGATGGAGGCCGAACAGCGACTGCTTGCCGCCACCTTCCACAGTAGCCAGGCAATCTTCATCACGGATTCAGACGGCACGATCCAGCGGGTCAATCCCGGGTTCACGGCCCTCCTGGGATATACTCCCGATCAGGTGGTTGGCCAGAATCCTCGCGTCTTCCACTCTTCTAAGCAAGGCCCCGAATTTTATAGGAATATTTTTGATCATATAGAAGAAAAAGGGTACTGGGAGGGTGAGATCTGGAACCTTCACCGCTCGGGGAAGGTGATTCCCCTACATGAGTTCATCACGGCTATCTATGATCCCGGCGGTCGGCTCGAGCATTACATCGCGACCTTCTTCGATATCAGCCGACAGAAGGAACTGGAGAGCCGCCTTGAATATCTCGCCTTGTATGACCCGCTCACGGAGACAGCCAATCGACGTCACATCGAGCCCCTCATGGAGCATGAGGCTCGCAGGGCAAGCCGTTACGGTAATCCCTGTTCCCTGGTGATGCTGGACCTGGACCACTTCAAGTCAGTCAATGACACCTTCGGTCACGATCTCGGCGACGAGATACTGCGCAGGGTCGTCGCGACCCTGGAGGAGCGGCTGCGCGACACCGATGTCCTGGGACGCTGGGGAGGAGAGGAGTTCATTGTGCTGCTACCCGATACGAATGGCGATCACGCCAAGGAAGTGGCTGAACAGCTTCGCCTTCGTGTCGAGCGAACGGAGATGCCCAAGGCGGGACGTGTGACGATCAGCCTCGGGGTATCCGAATATCATCCTGAAGAGTCCATCAAGGACTGGGTCAAGCGAGCGGACGATGCCATGTATTCAGCCAAGAAGGCAGGCCGCAATCGAGTGGGATGAGACCGCTCGGCATCTCCCGGCGAATGTGCCTGGCTCAGCCGTAATTTTCCTGGACGACCCGGTAATGCCCGTGGTCCTTGCCGAGGTAGAGGGCGTCGTCGGGCCGTTGGAGAAAGTTCTCCCTGTTTCGTCGTTCTCGTTGTAACCGACAGCGTCACCGGTGACGGATGTCAGGAACGTCTTTCCGGCATCTGTGCCGAACGGCCATGCCGGAGGTTGCTTCCCTAGGCACTTTCGCGACTCGCAGATGACTCTTTCAGAATTGCACACATGGAGGGGCTATAAGGAACTGCCGGGCCCTTCGTCGTTTACGGGGCGGATGCCGCGACGATCTCCACGACCCATTGCCGGATGTCGCCGGCCGGATCGGCCTCGGCACGAAAGCGCACGTCCACGTCACGCAGGCGTACGCCGTAGATCCGTGACTCGGCGCCGTTGCGGTAGGCCGGGCGAGGATCCTGGGCCAGCACCTGGGTGATCAGCTCGTGCAGCGAGTCGCCATCGCCACGGGCCGCCAGCGTCGCCTCCGCCTCGGGCGAGAAGTGGACCGGGAAGTGGGGCGGCGCCTGCGGGGCGAAACCGGTGCGGGCCTCGGGCCGGGCTTCCGCCCAGGGCAGGTAGGGCTTGATGTCGAGTACCGGGGTGCCGCTGACCAGGTCGGCACCGCGCAGCAGCAGGCAGACCCCGTCGCGGGTATCGATGCCGAGGAGTTCCACCAGCGACAGCCCCAGGCGGTTGGGCCTGTGCGTGCTGCGGCTGGCGAAGACCCCGACCCGGGCGTTGCCGCCGAGGCGGGGCGGCCGCACCAGGGGTGTCCAGCGCTCGGGGCTGAGGTGGAAGACGAAGGTCAGCCAGAGGTGGCTGAAGGCCGCCAGGCCCCTCACCGCCAGCGGGTCGTCGTAGGGCGGGGTGAGCACCAGCCTGGCGCGGGCCGCCGGGGCCAGGCCGGGCTGGCGGGGAATGCCGAACTTGTCCGGGTAGTCGCTCTCGATGACACCGATGGGTGTCATCGAGAAGCCCGACGGGGCGGGAGAGGAGGGCGTCGTGGTCATGGCGCGATTATGCCCGTTCGGCGTTGGCCGGGCGAGGGGATTGGCCGCGGCGTCAGGCTTGTGTAGGCTGCTGCTCGGCACCCAGGGTGCCGCATTCGACCCCCGACCCAGCACAGGGCAGACACCGATGAGCCAGACCACCACCGAGCGGACGCCGCGGATTCTCTATCGTGCCGCCCTAGCACGGGATGCCGCCGACCAGTCCGAGGTCTTCCACCATGCCGTGATGCAGGGGGCCAGTGCCCATTATGGACTGGCCGAGCGCGAGGCCTGGGCAGCGGTCCTGCCGCGGGAGGCCAGCGCCTGGGCGGCGCGCCAGGCATTGTTCACCACCCTGGTGGCAACCTGCGACGGTCGCTGCGTGGGTTTCCTCGAACTCGATATCCCCCGGGGGCGCATCGAGACGCTCTATGTCTGGCCCTCGCTGGCCCGCCGCGGTATCGGTTCTACCCTGCTGGTGCATGCCGAGCGCCTGCTGCTCGAACACGGGGCGGGGCGGGTGCGCATCGAGGCCAGCCTGATGCTCGCCGAGAGCCTGCTGCGCCGGGGCTGGCGGGATCTCGGCACGGAGTGGGTGGAGCGCGGCGGCGAACGGCTGTGCCGCCGCCGGCTGGAGAAGCCGCTCACCGCCGTCGAGACCTGAACTTCGTGAGTTCACCAGGATGACCGAGGGGAGCCGGGGGCAGGCCGAAGAGGAGGTCCGATTGCAGGGAAGGAATCGGTAGCGCCCAGGGACGGGTTCACAGCGCCTCCTCTCAGGCCTGCCTCCGGATCAGCCCCGCTGCCGAGACGCTTGGAGATCGACTTCGATGGACCGGCCTAGTCGACCAGCCGCATCGACAGGTCGATGGCCTTGAGGTCCTTGGTCAGGGCGCCGCTGGAGATGCAGTCCACGCCGGTCTCGGCGATGGCGCGCAGGGTCGTCTCGTCGACGTTGCCGGAGGCCTCCAGGGTTGCCCGCCCCGCGTTGCGCTTCACCGCCTCGCGCATGTCGTCGAGCGAGAAGTTGTCGAGCATCACGATATCGGCGCCGGCCGCGAGGGCCTGGTCCAGTTCGTCGAAGCTCTCCACCTCCACCTCCACCGGCAGATCGCGGGCGATGTTGCGCGCCTCCTTCACTGCCGCCTCGATACCGCCGCAGGCGGCGATGTGGTTCTCCTTGATCAGGAAGGCGTCGTAGAGGCCGATGCGGTGGTTGTGCCCGCCGCCGCAGGTCACCGCGTACTTCTGCGCCAGACGCAGGCCGGGCAGGGTCTTGCGGGTATCCAGCAGGCGCACCCCGGTGCCGGCGAGCAGGTCGACGTAGTGGCGGGTGCGGGTGGCGGTGGCCGAGAGGGTCTGCAGCAGGTTGAGCGCGGCGCGCTCGCCGGTCAGCAGGCTGCGGGCGGGGCCCTCGAGCTCGAGGAGGGCCTGGCCGGCCTCGAGTCGGTCGCCGTCGGCGGCACTCCAGCGCAGCGTGACGCTGGCATCGAGGCGACGAAACAGTTCGTCGACCCAGGCCACGCCGCACAGCACGGCGGTCTCGCGGGTGATGACCCGCGCCGTCGCCCACTGCTGATCGGGGATCAGCTGGGCGGTGATGTCACCGGGGCCGACATCCTCGGCCAGCAGCCGGGCGGCGCTGTCGCGGATCTCTTCGCCGAGCTTCTGGTGATAAAGAGGGGCATCCTGATAATGCATGGCGGGCCTGTCACTCTCCAGGGGGTGCGATGGACGTTCGAGGCGTCCATTATAGGGAATCTACGCGGAAGACGTCAGGGGAAGACAATGCCGATCGATGCGGGGTGGCTGTCAGGGGCGCGCCGGGTGCCGTCGCCCAACCGTGATGCTCGCCCCGAGGGCGAGGTCTCGCTGCTGGTGCTGCACTCCATCAGCCTGCCCCCCGGCGAGTTCGGCGGTGAGCACGTCGAACGCCTGTTCACCAACCGCCTCGACCCCGAGGCTCACCCCTACTTCGCCGCCATCGCCGCACTGCGGGTCTCGGCCCACCTGCTGATCCGGCGTGACGGCGAGTGCGTGCAGTTCGTGCCGTTCGGGGATCGTGCCTGGCACGCCGGCCGTTCGCGCTGGTGCGACAACGGCTGGCCGCGAACCGCCCTCAACGACTTCTCCATCGGCATCGAGCTGGAAGGCGACGAGGTCACGCCCTATACGCTGGCCCAGTACCGGGCGCTGGCGGCAACCACTGCCGAGCTGCTGGCCACCTACCCGGCGCTGACCGCGCACCGCATCACCAGCCATGCCCGAGTGGCGCCGCTGCGCAAGAGCGATCCGGGCCCGGCCTTCGATTGGGCCTACTTTCGCCAGTTGCTGGGTGCGCAATGTTGGAAAGACTACGCAGTTCGTGGCGGGAGATGGGCCTGATCGCTCACGCCGGGTGGCACGCTCGATTCATACGGTAGTTCGGCTACAACTGCTTGCCCTTGGTCGAATTCATGGCCTTTACGTCCACGTAATGCCTTGTGCTGCGGCGCAATGCCGGTTTTTTGAAAAACATTTCCATTGATGCTTGAATTGGCAGGACGGGACGTTTACGGTATCTTCTCCGGCATCAGCGGCGGGTATGCCGAGCCGTCTTGTAAAACTACTACACCACCCCCCGACATGCGGCGTGCACAGCATCTCCACAAGAGATAGCACCCATGCCCCCTGCGTTGCGGGGCAATCGACACCCCCATCGTCATTCGGAGAGACGTCTATGAGTCTGGAGACAAGAGAGGATCTCGATCCGATCGAGTCCGCGGAATGGTTGGATTCCCTGGAATCGGTACTGGATCGCGAGGGCGAGGAACGTGCCCAGTACCTGCTGACCCGCCTGGCCGACCGCCTGCGTCGGGATGGCATGCAGGTGCCCTTCTCGGTGACTACCCCGCATCGCAATACCATACCGGTGCACCGCGAAGCGCCGATGCCGGGCGATCTCTTCATGGAGCGGCGCATCCGCTCGCTGATCCGCTACAACGCCATCGCCCAGGTGATCCGCAACAACCGCGCGAATCCGGGCCTGGGCGGCCACATCGCCAGCTTCATGTCGGCGGCCACCCTCTACGATGTCGGCTTCAACCACTTCTTCCGGGCCCCCAGCGGCGACTTCGAGGGCGACCTGGTCTACATCCAGGGTCACGTGGCCCCCGGCGTCTATGCCCGTGCCTACCTGGAGGGGCGCCTGACCGAGGCGCAGATGGACAAGTATCGCCAGGAGGTGGACGGCGACGGCCTGTCGTCCTATCCGCACCCCTGGCTGATGCCGGACTTCTGGCAGTTCCCCACGGTCTCCATGGGCCTGGGCCCGATACAGGCGATCTATCAGGCGCACGTGATGAAGTACCTTGACTCCCGTGAGCTCAAGGACATGCACGATCGCAAGATCTGGTGCTTCATGGGCGACGGCGAATGCGACGAGCCGGAATCCCTGGGGGCCATCTCCCTGGCCGGACGCGAGAACCTCGACAACCTGATCTTCGTCATCAACTGCAACCTGCAGCGCCTCGACGGCCCGGTGCGCGGCAACTCGCGCATCATGGACGAGTTGGAGGGCGTCTTCCGCGGTGCCGGCTGGAACGTGCTCAAGGTGGTCTGGGGGCGCCTGTGGGACCCGCTGTTCGAGAAGGACAAGAAGGGCATCCTGCAGAAGCGCATGGACGAGGCGGTCGACGGCGAGTACCAGAACTACAAGGCCAACGGCGGCGCCTATACCCGGGAGCACTTCTTCGGCAAGTACCCGGAGACCGCCGAGATGGTCAAGGACATGTCCGACGAGGACATCTGGAAGCTCAACCGCGGCGGCCACGATCCGTTCAAGGTCTATGCGGCCTACCACGAGGCGGTCAATACCAGCAACGGCAAGCCCACCGTGATCCTGGCGCACACCGTGAAGGGCTACGGCATGGGCGGTGGCGACGGCGAGGCGGCCAACGAGGCGCATCAGGTCAAGACCATGGAATACGAGGCGCTGCGCAAGTTCCGCGATCGCTTCGGCATTCCGTTGACCGACGAGCAGCTCAAGGAGGTGCCGTACTACAAGCCCGAGGACGACTCCCCCGAGCTCAAGTACATGCACCTGCAGCGCGAGCGCCTGGGCGGTTACCTGCCGCAGCGGCGCAGCGACTTCGAGTCCCTGGCGATCCCCTCGCTCGAGGACAAGACCTTCGCCTCCCAGCTCGGCGGTTCCAAGGGTCGCGAGATCTCCACCACCATGGCCTTCGTGCGGGTCCTCAATGGCCTGGTGAAGGACAAGAAGATCGGCAAGCAGGTGGTGCCGATCATCCCCGACGAGGCCCGCACCTTCGGCATGGAGGGGATGTTCCGCCAGCTGGGGATCTACACCTCGGAAGGCCAGCAGTACGAGCCCGTCGACAAGGGCCAGATCATGTACTACCGCGAGGACAAGCAGGGCCAGATCCTCGAGGAGGGCATCACCGAGGCGGGGGCCATGTCGGCGTGGATCGCCGCGGCCACCTCCTACAGCAACAACAACCTGACGCTGCTGCCGTTCTACATCTACTACTCGATGTTCGGCTTCCAGCGTGTCGGCGACCTGGCCTGGGCGGCGGGTGACCTGCAGGCGCGCGGCTTCCTGGTCGGCGGCACGGCCGGTCGTACCACCCTCAACGGCGAGGGCCTGCAGCACCAGGATGGCCACAGCCACATCCAGGCGTCGACGATCCCCAACTGCCGCAGCTACGACCCCACCTATGCCCACGAGGTGGCGGTGATCGTCCAGGACGGCCTGAAGCGCATGTTCACCGACAAGGAAAACTGCTTCTACTACCTGGCGGTGATGAACGAGAACTACGAGCATCCCGCCCTGGAGGAGGTGCCTGCCGAGGACATCATCAAGGGCATGTACCTGCTGCGCGAGACCCAGGGTGACAAGGGCCGCGTGCAGCTGATGGGCTCCGGTACCATCCTGCGCGAGGTCGAGGCGGCCGCCGAGCTGCTCGCGTCCGACTGGGGGATCGGCGCCGACATCTGGAGCGTGACCAGCTTCAACGAGCTGCGTCGCGAGGCGCTGGGCCTGGAGCGCGAAGCGTTCCTGAACCCGGAGGCCGAGCCGACCAAGCCGCACGTCACCCGGTGCCTGGAGGGGCGCCAGGGCCCGGCCATCGCCTCCACCGACTACATGCGGCTGTTCGCCGACCAGGTCCGCGCCTGGGTGCCGACCGACTACCATGTACTGGGGACCGATGGTTACGGGCGCTCCGACACCCGCGAGAAGCTGCGTCGCTTCTTCGAGGTCGACCGTCACTTCGTCACCGTGGCCGCGCTCAAGGCACTGGCCGACCGCGGTGAGCTGGAGCGCAAGGTGGTGGGTGAAGCGATCGAGAAGTACGGCATCGACCCCAACAAGCCCAATCCGCTGACCAGCTGATCCGGTGGCACGGCGGGCCGAGTGCCCGCCTGTTCCAGGCACGATTTGGAAGGAGCGCGACCTTGAGTAGCGAAATCATCAAAGTTCCCGACATCGGCGGCAGTGAAGATGTCGAAATCATCGAGATCGCGGTGTCGGAAGGCGACGTGATCGAGGCCGAGGACACCCTGATCACCCTGGAATCCGACAAGGCCAGCATGGACGTGCCCGCTCCCAGGGGCGGCAAGGTCATCAAGGTGCTGGTCAAGGAGGGGGATACCGTCTCCGAGGGCGACGACATCGTCGAACTGGAGGCGGAGGGTGCCGGGGATGGCGAGGCCGAGGAGCCGGCAGACGCCGCCCCCGAGCCGGCACCCGGCAAGGCGCCGGAGCCCGCCGAGGAGAAGCCTGCGGCCAGGGCCGGCGGGGGCAAGCGCAGCGTGGAGATCAAGGTGCCCGACCTGGGTGGCTCCGACAACGTGGAGATCATCGAGGTGGCGGTGGCCGAGGGCGACGAGGTCGCCGAAGAGGACACCCTGATCACCCTGGAGTCCGACAAGGCCTCCATGGACGTGCCCAGCCCCCATGCCGGCAAGCTGGTATCCCTGGCCGTGAAGGAGGGCGACACCGTCTCCGAGGGTGACGTGATCGGTACCATGGAGGTCGCCGGCGAGGGCGGCGATGACGCCGAGGCGCCCGCCGAGCCGGCCCGGGCCGCTGCCGAGCCCGAGCCCGAGGAAGCGCCGGCCGAGGAGGAGGCGTCCGGCGGCGAGCCGGAGCGCAAGGAGATCCTCATACCGGATCTCTCCGGCGCCAGCGACGTGCCGGTGATCGAGATCGCCGTCGCGGTGGGCGACGAGCTCGACGAGGAGGATCCGCTGATCACCCTGGAGTCCGACAAGGCCTCCATGGACGTGCCGAGCCCCTACAAGGGCAAGCTGGTGGAGCTGACCGTCAGGGAGGGCGACACCGTCTCCGAGGGGGATCTGATCGGCTATATCGAGGTGGCGGGCAGCAAACCTGCGCCCAAGGCGGCCGCCAGGCAGGCGGAGCAGAAGGCCGAGGCGCCGAAGGCCGACAGGCCGGCACCGACCCCGGCCGGCACGCCCAGCCCCGAGGCCCAGATGGCGGCCCACAAGCCCCGCGACGGCAAGCTGGTTCACGCCGGCCCCGCGGTGCGCATGCTGGCCCGTGAGCTGGGCGTCGACCTGGGGCTGGTCAAGCCCTCCGGTCCGAAGGAGCGGGTGCTCAAGGAGGACGTCCACGCCTACGTCAAGCAGGCGATAGCCGCCCAGTCCCGGGGCCCCGCCGCGTCGCCTGCTGCCCAGGGTGGCATGGGCATCCCGCCGGTCCCCGAGGTGGACTTCAGCCAGTTCGGCGAGGTGGAAGAGAAGCCGATGGGCCGCCTGATGAAGATGGGCGCCACCAACCTGCACCGCAGCTGGCTCAACGTCCCTCACGTCACGCAGTTCGACGAGGCGGACATCACCGAGCTGGAGGCCTTCCGCAAGTCGATGAAGGCCGAGGCGGAGGCCCAGGGCGCCAAGCTCACGCCGCTGCCCTTCCTGGTCAAGGCCTGCGCCCTGGCGCTGAAGGCGTACCCCCAGTTCAACGTCAGTCTCAAGCCGGACGGCGAGACCCTGGTATGGAAGAAGTACGTCCATATCGGTGTGGCGGTGGATACCCCGGACGGCCTGATGGTCCCGGTGATCCGCGATGCCGACAGCAAGTCGCTGATCGATATCGCCAAGGAGTCCGTCGAGCTGGCCGGCAAGGCCCAGTCGAAGAAGCTCAAGCGCGAGGAGATGACCGGCGGCTGCTTCACCATCTCCAGCCTCGGCTCCATCGGCGGCACCGCCTTCACGCCGATCGTCAACGCCCCGGAGGTCGCCATCCTCGGTGTCTCCAAGGCCTCGATGAAGCCGGTATGGGACGGCCAGGCCTTCCAGCCACGGCTGATGATGCCGCTGTGCCTCTCCTACGACCACCGGGCGGTCAACGGGGCGGATGCGGCCCGCTTCACCGCCTTCCTGGCACAGGCGCTGACCGACATCCGCCGGATGCTGCTCTGAGCCGGGCCATGACGGCGCCTTCGGGCGCCGTCATTCCTTCCCGCCCCGGTCGGGGAAGACCAAAGTGCTATTCGGATGACAAATCCTTGATGCCAAGGATTTTTTTTCGTTACTGGGCGCAGCCTGCGAGCCGGCTGGCTTGTCTGGTGTCGGCGCCGCGGTTATCGTTCGTGACATTCATTTTTCCAACTCCAGGCTTTTTACCAATCGAGGAGCAGCAAGATGCGTTTGATCCTGTTGGGCGCCCCGGGTGCCGGCAAGGGCACCCAGGCCCAGTTCATCTGCGAACGATTCAATATCCCGCAGATCTCCACCGGCGACATGCTGCGCGCTGCGGTCAAGGAAGGCAGTGAGCTGGGGCTCAAGGTCAAGGAGATCATGACCAGCGGAGGCCTGGTGTCCGATGACATCATCATCGCCCTGGTCAAGGAGCGCATCGCCCAGCCTGACTGCGAGAACGGCTTCCTGTTCGACGGCTTCCCGCGCACCATCCCCCAGGCCGACGCCATGAAGGAAGCGGGCGTCAAGCTCGATCACGTGCTGGAGATCGCCGTCGAGGACGAGGAGATCGTCAAGCGCCTGGCAGGCCGTCGCGTGCACCCGGGCTCCGGTCGTGTCTATCACGTCGAGTACAATCCGCCGAAGGAAGCCGGCAAGGATGACGTCACCGGCGAGCCGCTGATCCAGCGCGACGACGACCGCGAGTCCACCGTGCGCAACCGCCTGGCGGTCTACCACGAGCAGACCGCGCCGCTGGTCGACTACTACCAGGCCTGGGCGGCGCAGGACCCCGAGGCCGCGCCTGCCTACCACCGCGTGGAGGGCGTGGGCAGCGTCGATCAGATCACGGCGCAGGTGCTCAAGGCCCTGGAGGGCTAACCACGCCATGCCTGCCGGGGCTTTCCCGGCGACAGGCCTGCGGGGAGGCGCTGTGAACCCCTCCCTGGGCGCTACTTTTTCCTTCCCTGGAAAAAGACCTCCCCTTCGGCCTGTCCCCGGCGCCCCTTGCCCGCTACGACGTGAGTTCCCTGGCCCGCCATAGGCGGGCCATCGTCGTTTCTGGCCGGGCCACGTATAATGACCCCCCATTTTGCTGTGATGGCCGAGTCCCATGTCGATCCTGCTGGCCCTGGATGCCTCCTCGAGCGCCTGTTCGGCCGCCCTGCTGCGCCGCCGCTCGGGTGCCAATGACGAACTGCTCTCCCGCTTCGAGATGACCCCCCGCGAGCACACTCGCCGGCTGCTGCCGCTGGTCGACGAGGTGCTGGCGGAGGCCGGCATCGCCCCCTCGGCACTGGATGCCGTGGCCTACGGCCGTGGCCCCGGCTCCTTCACCGGCCTGCGCATCGCCGCCGGTGCCGCCCAGGGGCTGGCCTATGGTCTCGATCGCCCGCTGATCGGGGTCTCGACGCTGGCCGCCCTAGCGCTGGGTGCCCACCGTCGCCACCACTTCCGCTGGCTGGTCACCGCCCTGGATGCGCGCATGGGCGAGATCTACGTGGCGGCCTGGCAGTGTCGTGACGGTCTTCCCGAGCCGCTCTCCGAGGAGGCCGTGATGCCGCCGTCGCGGCTGCGCCTGCCGGCGGGTCATGAGGACCAGGACTGGGTGGGGATCGGCTCGGGATGGGGACTCTGGGACGCCATGCCCGTCGCCGTGCAGGCGGGTATCGGCCAGCGTCTGCCGGAGGTGGAGGCGGACGCCGCCGACATGGCGCTGCTGGCCATGCAAGACCTGGAAGCCGGCCGGGGACGGCCGGCCCATCTCGTCCAGCCGGTCTACCTGCGTGACCAGGTGGCCTGGAAGAAGGCGCGATGAGCCAGCGGCCACCGCTGGCAGTGCGGGGAGACGGGCTGGCCACGCTGGCCGGGCGATTCGGCTTGCCTTTGGGTGGCGACGCGGAAGTGACCCTCGAGCGCCGCGACGGGCGCCTGGTGCTGGCCGGTGACCCGCGGCGCTACGGCAACCCGCTGGCGGTGGATTTCGTCGCCGGCCGGGCGGCCCACCGGCGCCGCTTCGGTGGTGGCCGTGGACAGCTGATCGCCCGTGCCTGCGGCCTTGGCAAGGGGGTCACCCCCTCGGTGGTGGACGCGACCGCCGGGCTTGGCCGGGATGCCTTCGTGCTGGCGAGCCTCGGTGCCCGGGTGCTGCTGGTCGAGCGGGTGGCGGCCATCTTCGCCCTGCTCGAGGATGGCGTGGCACGGGCCCTGGCCGATCCCGAGACCGCCGGGATCGCCGCCCGGATGCACCCGGTCCATGGCGATGCCTGTCGCGAGCTCGAGACCCTGGTGGTCGGCGGCGGCGTGGCACCCCAGGTGGTCCACCTCGACCCGATGTATCCCCACCGCGAGAAGTCGGCGCTGGTCAAGAAGGAGATGCGGCTCTTCCGGCTGCTGGCCGGGGACGACGGCGATGCGCCGCGGCTGCTGGAGGCCGCGCTGGACGTGGCCACCCACCGGGTGGTGGTGAAGCGGCCGCGCAAGGCCCCGCCCATCGCCGGCCGCGCTCCCCAGCATGTGATCGAAGGCAAGACCAGCCGCTATGACCTCTACGTCCACCGCTCCCTGACCCGGGACTGAGCGCGCGCCGGCTCAGGCGTCACGGCTGCGGGTGATCAGCTGCAGGCGGTGGCGCAGGGCCGGGTCGAACAGTTCGCGCGAGCGCCGGGCCGCCTCGCGCAGGGGCTGGCCGAACATCAGCCGCTCCTCCTCACGCCACAGCCACCCCTCCGCTTCCAGGCTCTCCACCAGGCTGGCGAACAGCCGGGTATCGAAGAATTCCGGGGCATCGAGCCCCGAGAGCAGTGCCAGGCGTTCGGCCAGCTGGCGGCTGCGCTCGGCCAGTTCCTCGGCGACCAGTCGACCCGGGCCGGCATCGAGCAGCACCGCCAGCAGCAGGTAGCCGCGCTCCAGCGAGGGCTGCATCAGCCGCCCGAGCAGGCCCAGGCGTTCGCCGGCCTCCAGGGGCTCGCGGGGACGCCGCCACCCCTCGCCGTCGCGTTCCAGCAGCCCCTGGTCGACCAGCAGGTCGAGCATCTCGGCCAGCGCCTCGCGCAGGGAAGCCGGCGGTTCGATGCCCAGCTCCCGCGCCAGGATCGGCCAGCCGGGGGCGAGCAGGGTCTCCAGCGGCTCGAGGCGGTGGGTCGATTGATGGCGGAAGGCGAAGGCGACCAGCCCGGCCAGGGCGAAGAGGTGCATCACGTTGTTGCGATACCAGGCGAGCAGGCCGGCCTGGCCGGCATCGGCGACCAGGATGTCGCCCAGCGGGTGCGCACGTCGCTCGACCATGCCCAGGGTGGCCACCTGGTCGATCCAGTCGGTGGGGGTGCCTTCCGGCAGGCTGGCGTGGGCCCCGCCGGGGCGGCGGCGCTGGAGTTCGGCGAGCAGCGCGAGCTGGCGTTCCAGCAGGCTGACCTCGATGGCATGGTGGGGGGTGGCCAGCAGCACCAGCGCCACCAGGTTGACCGGGTTGAGCGCCGCCGCGGCATTGATCCGCCGGCACAGCTCCTCGCCGAGCCGGGGCACCAGCGGGGTGAGCCAGGCGGGGCGTGTCTCGCCCAGGGTCTGTCGCCAGTCGCTCACTTCCCGGTCCAGGTAGTCGGCCAGGGTGAGGGGCTCGCCCACGTTCACCGCCACCCGGCCGAAGGGCTGGCGCAACTGGCCGAGCACCCGCAGCAGGGCCAGGGGGCTCTCCTTGCGCTTCCTGCCGCCACGCAGCTCGCGTTGGTAGCTGGCGCTCTCGATGATCCGCTCGTAGCCGATGTAGACCGGCACGAAGGCGAGCCGCTGCTGGCCGCTGCCGGCGGCGCTGCGCAGGTAGGAGCGCAGGGTCATGGCGAGCATGCCGGGGCGGGCGGCGAGCATGCGGCCGCTGCGTGAGCGCCCCCCTTCGATGAAGTACTCCAGGGGGTGGCCGCGGGAGAGCAGGCGGTGGAGGTATTCGTTGAACACCGCCGCATAGAGGCGGTTGTCGCGGAAGCTGCGCCGCAGGAAGAAGGCGCCGCCGCGGCGCAGCAGCGGCCCGATCAGGGGCATGTCGAGGTTGCGGCCGGCGGCGATGTGCGGCGGCATCAGGCCATCCCGGTAGAGCACGTAGGAGAGCAGCAGGTAGTCGATGTGGCTGCGGTGGCAGGGCACATAGACCAGCGTATGGTCACCGGCCAGGGCCTTGACCCGATCCAGGCCGCGGATCTCCACGCCGTCGTAGAGCCGGTTCCACAGGCGCTTGAGCAGGCCATCCATGAAGCGCAGCACCGGGTAGGCCATGTTGGAGGCGATCTCGCGGCCGTAGCGTACGGCGCGCCGCTGCAGCCGGGCCCGGGAGGTGCGCTGCTCCTCGGCCAGGCTGTCGATCACCCGACGGACCTCGGGGCTGCGTGCCACCCCCTCGATCAGGGTGCGCCGGTGAGAGAGGTCGGGCCCCAGTACCCGAGTGCGGAGGCGGCGGAAGTGCACCCGCAGCAGCCTGGCCGTCTTGCGGTTGGCGAGCGCCGCGCCGCGCTCGTCGAGCAGGTCGCCGAGCCGCAGCGGGGCACCGAAGTGCACCTCGACGTTCTTGCCGTGGAGCAGCACCGAGAGTGCTCGGCGCAGGCGGCCGGTGAGCTGCCAGCTGTCGGCGGCCAGCATCTTCCAGAAGCCGAAGCGCTTGCCCGGGGCACGGCCCCAGAAGACGCTGACCGGCACCAGCTGTACCTCGTGTCCGGGGTGCGCCCGGCGCTGCTCGAGCAGTGCCAGGAAGGGTGCCTCGAGCCGCGTGGAGCGACGCCACAGGCGGCGTCCGGGGGAGGGCAGGGCGAGGCAGGCCGGCAGGCTGATATCGCCCACGCGGCGCTGGCCGGCGGCCGGGGGCAGCCCGTGGGCCCGGGTGAGCGACTCCAGCAGCAGGGCGTCGGAGAGGGCCGGGTGCGGGAGCACGTAGAGCACCGGCAGCCGTGGGTCGAGGTCGAGCTCCTCGGTGGCCGGCTCGATCAGGCGAAGCTCCACCCAGGCGGCGATCAGCCGCCGCAGCGGTGCGCGCAAGGGGGTCGTCAGCGTGCGTACTAAGGCCATCCGATTGCCTTGGCAGAGGATACGAAGTGGCCAGTATAGCCATCGTGGACCGGCCGGTCAGGGGCATGGCTTTTCCTGATCCGGCAAACGTGCGTCAATGCGGTGGGGAATTTCACAGGGAAGCGTCATGCACGGCATGTGGAGAGACGGCAATCACTTCCAGCTGCTGCCGGAGTCGGCACGCTTCCTGCCGGCCATGTTCGAGGCGATCCACCAGGCACGCGAGTCGGTGTTGATCGAGCTCTACCTCATGGAGTCGGGGCGGCTCGCCTCGGCGCTGGTCGATGGACTGCTCAAGGCCGCCGAGCGCGGGGTCGTGGTGATGCTGATGCTCGATGGCTATGGCGCCATGGGGCTCTCGACCGCCGACCGCCGGAGCCTCGAGGAGGGCGGGGTGGCGCTGCGCTTCTTCAACCCGCTGGGTTTTCATTCGCTTGCCCGCAACCTGACGCGCGATCATCGCAAGTTGCTGGTGGTGGATGGTCGGGTGGCCTATACCGGCGGCTTCGGCGCGGTCGACGAGTTCCTCGACGCCTGGTACGAGGTGGCGGTGCGCATCGAGGGACCGGTGGTGGCCGACTGGGTCCGGTTGTTCTGCCGCCTGTGGGACTCGCCGCTGACCCGGGGCAGCGGCGAGCCTGATCTGGTGCACAACCTGCGCCTGGACGTGTCGCCCCACGAGGACTACCGGGGCATGCGCGGGCGGGTGGTCTGGGGCCAGGGCTATCGCTACCAGGCGATCCGCCATTCGCTGCAACGCCAGGTGTCGTCGGCACGGCGGCGCATATGGATCTGCACGCCCTATTTCGTGCCCACCTTCAGCCTGCGCCTGCGGCTGGCGCGGGCGGCCCGCCGTGGGGTCGACGTGCGCCTGTTGTTGCCGGGCGAGCGCCATGACCATCCCGGTGTGCGCTATGCCGGCCAGCGCTTCTATGGCCGTCTGCTCAAGGCGGGTGTGCGGATCTTCGAGTTCCAGCCCACCTTCATCCATGCCAAGTTCACCCTGGCCGACGACTGGACCAGCATCGGCTCGTGCAACTTCGACCACTGGAGCCTGCACTGGAACCTGGAGGCCAATCAGGAGGTGGAGGATGGTCGCTTCGCCGCGGAGGTGGCCGAGCTGTTCGAGCGCAGCTTTGCCACCAGCCGCGAGATCCGGCGGGAGGAGTGGTCCCGGCGCCCCCGCTGGCAACGCCTCAAGGAGTGGCTCTACGGCAGCCTGGACGGGATGCTGACGCGGCTGCGCTAACCCGGCTTCTCCGGGAGCCATAAGCTGTAAGAGCGGCGCTTCGCGCCTGGAAGAGCCGGGCTGCGCCCGGAGCTGGAAGAACGTCCGCTGCGCGGACTTGAGCTTGAAGCTGGAAGACAAGCCTTGACCCGAGTGGAGTAGGTTTCATGCTGCCTTCCAGCTTCCAGCTTCCAGCTTCCAGCTTCCAGCTTCCAGCTTCCAGCTTACCGCTTGCGTTTGCCGCCTCGCCCGGCAGGTTTCTTACGGCGCGGCATGGGCTTGGGGGCTTCCGGCGGTACGCGGTAGTGCAGGTAGAGGTCCAGCACCAGCTCGGGGAGCTGGGTGACGAGACCCTCGAGGCGTGCCCTGTCGGCGGTGAACTCGGCCATGTCCGGCTCCTCGTCGAACAGCCCCGAGAGCGCCATGAAGGGCAGCAGCAGGGTGGCGGCGGCCTCCTCGTCCTCCTCGAACCAGGCCGCCTCGTCGAGGAAGACCCCTTCCATGAAGCCGGCGCACCAGTCGCCGATCGGCGTCTCCTCCGGCGCCATGCCGTCGAGCTCGAGCGCGAAGGGCAGCTCCGGCAGCAGGCCCTGCTCGAGGGCGCCGATGGCGTTGCGCCTGAGCTGTTCCAGCAGCCCGAGGATGGCCTCGCGTTCGGTGTCGTCGGCGAAGGCCGGTTCGCCGTGGAAGAGCTCGGCGACCCAGCTCGCGGGGGGCACGTCGCTGGGGGCCACCGCCAGTGCCACCAGGAAACCGTGGGCGCCGATCAGGTCCAGGGCGTCGGCGTCGACCCGGTCGGAATCCAGGAAGTCGTCGAGCCGCTCGAGATCGTCGTCGTCGAGCAGCGGCTGAGGCTGGGGAGTGTCGGACATCGGGCATCTCGCTGTATGGCAGGGGTGTCGCTCGGCTTGCCGCTTCGTGGCTGGCGCGTCATTCTAGCATCCCATGACGACACCCGTGCTGCCCCATCCCGATCCCGCCCGGCTGGCCGCCCTCGACCGCGAGGCGCTGCTGGAGGCCCTCCACGAGCGTGTCGAGGCGGCCTGGCGACTCTGCCGCGAGGTGCACCCCGGGCTGCCGAGGCCGGCGGTGTGGTGCGACCTGCGTGGAAAGTGCGCCGGCCAGGCCCACTTCGGCCGCGGCGGGTTGCGCTTCAACCCGGTACTGTACGCCGAGAACCGTGAAGCCTTCCTGATCGAGGTGGTGCCCCACGAGATGGCCCACTGGCTGGTGGAGCATCTCGAGGATGGCCATCTCGCCCGCCCCCATGGCCGTGAATGGCAGACCGTGATGCGGCGGCTGTTCGGCCTCGAGCCACGCACCACTCACCGCTTCGACACGCACCGGGCGAGCCCGGCGCCGCATCGCTACCGTTGCGGTTGCCGCGAGCACGGCTTCACCGCTCGCCGGCACGCCCTGGCCCGGCAGGGGCGGCGCTACCGCTGTCGCCACTGCGCTCAGACCTTGGTCTATCTTGGCCGTGTCATGCCCGGAAATGATTCGTAAGTCATTGGGATAAAAAGGAAAAATGTTGCTACCAATGTCTAAAGGGAAGGCCGCTGCCGGCAGTATATGCTGGAATCACCTTATGGGGCCGGCTCGCCCAACAATAACGCAGCCGGCGACATCAATCAGGGTGCATCTCCCGGAAGAGGCCAATCCATGACCGAACAGCAGAAAGTCTACCCGGTACGCGACGACTTCGCCGCCAATGCCCATGCCGACATGGCCAGGTACCAGGCCATGTACCAGCAGTCGCTGGACGATCCGGAAGGGTTCTGGGCCGAGCAGGCGAAGCGTCTCGACTGGTTCAAGGCACCGACGAAGATCAAGCATACGAGCTTCGATTCGCACAACGTCGATATCCGCTGGTTCGAGGACGGCACCCTCAATGCCAGTGTCAACTGCCTCGATCGTCACCTGGAGAGCCGCGGTGACCAGACCGCCATCATCTGGGAGGGTGACGACCCCGCCGACGACAAGCACGTCACCTATCGCGAGCTGTACGAGCGCACCTGCCAGCTGGCCAATGGCCTCAAGGAGCTGGGGGTCGGCAAGGGGGATGTGGTCACGCTCTACATGCCGATGATTCCCGAGGCGGCCGTGGCCATGCTGGCCTGCGCACGCATCGGCGCCGTTCACTCGGTGGTGTTCGGCGGCTTCTCGCCGGACGCCGTCGCCCAGCGGGTCATTGGCGCCGACTCCAAGCTGGTGATCACCGCCGACGAGTCGGTGCGCGGCGGCAAGCAGGTGCCGTTGAAGGACAACGTCGATGCGGCACTGACCCGCCCGGGCACCGAGGTGTGCGAGAAGGTGCTGGTGGTCAAGCGCACCGGCGGCGAGATCGACTGGCAGGAAGGGCGTGACGTCTGGTTCGATGAACTGGTCGACAAGCAGTCCACCGACTGCCCGGCCGAGGAGATGAATGCCGAGGATCCGCTGTTCATCCTCTACACCTCGGGCTCCACCGGCGCGCCCAAGGGCCTCAAGCACACCACCGGCGGTTATCTCACCTACGCCAGCCTGACCCACCAGTACGTCTTCGACTACCAGGACGGCGAGGTCTACTGGTGTACCGCCGACGTGGGCTGGGTCACCGGGCACAGCTACATCGTCTACGGGCCGCTGGCCAATGGTGCCATCACCCTGATGTTCGAGGGCGTGCCGAGCTATCCGACCCACGGGCGCATGGGCGAGATCGTCGACAAGCACAAGGTCAGCATCCTCTACACGGCCCCCACCGCCGTGCGTGCCCTGATGGCCCACGGTGATGACGTCATGGCCAGCAGCCAGCGCGACAGCCTGCGCCTGCTCGGCTCGGTGGGCGAGCCGATCAACCCCGAGGCCTGGGAGTGGTTCTACCGGGTGATCGGCAACTCGAAGTGCCCCATCGTGGACACCTGGTGGCAGACCGAGACCGGCGGCATCATGATTGCCCCGCTCCCCGGTGCCATGGACCTCAAGCCCGGATCGGCGACCCTGCCGTTCTTCGGCGTGATGCCGGCGCTGGTCGACAGCGAGGGCAACGAGCTCAAGGGGGCCACCGAGGGCAACCTGGTGATCCTGGACTCCTGGCCGGGCCAGGCGCGCTCCATCTGGGGCGACCATGATCGCTTCGTCCAGACCTACTTCTCCACCTACAAGGGCATGTACTTCACCGGCGACGGGTGTCGCCGCGACGAGGATGGCTACTACTGGATCACCGGCCGGGTCGACGACGTGCTCAACGTCTCCGGTCACCGCATGGGGACTGCCGAGATCGAGTCCTCGCTGGTGGCTCACGATGCCGTGGCCGAGGCCGCCGTGGTCGGTTTCCCCCACGACATCAAGGGACAGGGCATCTACATCTACGTCACCCTGACCGATGGCGTGGAGCCCTCCGACGAGCTCAAGAAGGAGCTGACCCAGTGGGTGCGCAAGGACATCGGCCCGATCGCCTCGCCGGACGTCATCCAGTGGGCCCCCGGCCTGCCCAAGACCCGCTCGGGCAAGATCATGCGGCGCATCCTGCGCAAGATCGCTGCCAACGAGTGCGATGGCCTGGGCGACACCAGCACCCTGGCCGACCCGTCGGTGGTCGATGAACTGATCGAGCATCGCGCCAACCGTTGACGGCGGCCCTCGGGCTGCCGGGGGAGGCGCTCCCCGCGCGCCGGCTCGCCTCGGACCGAGCCCCGGGAGAGCACGCCAGCTCCTCGCCTCCCCCTTCCCGACCGGCCCTCGTGGCCGGTTTTTTCGTATCCGTTGACGCTGTTTGTCGACAACCCTCGCCGAGCGCTTGGGAAAGCCTTCCCGCATGGGGTAACATGCCGTCATCGACAGAAGAGTCCAGCATGGCGGCCCTCGGCCCGCTGCTCGAGGAACCGGAGGAGAATCCATGGCCTTTGCCCAGAAATTCATCGTCGCCGATGACCATCCGCTGTTCCGTGCAGCCCTGACCCAGGCACTGCGCCAGCTGGCGCCCCAGGCCGAGATCGTCGAGTCCGACACCATGGAGGCCACCACCGAGGTGGTGACCCGCCATCCGGATGCCGACCTGATCCTGCTCGACCTGCACATGCCGGGTGCGCACGGCTTCTCGGGCCTGATCCAGCTGCGCGGCCAGACTCCCGACATTCCGGTGGCGGTGGTCTCCGGCAGCGACGAGCCCCATGTGGTGCGTCGCGCCATCGACTATGGCGCCTCGGGCTTCATCCCCAAGTCATCGTCGCTGCAGCTGATCGCCGAGGCGGTGGGCGAGATCCTCGATGGCGAGGTTTGGCTGCCGGCAGAGCTGGCCGAGGCGATGGGGGAATCCGACGAGGAGGAGACCCGCTTCGCCGAGGCGATCGCGTCGCTGACCCCGCAACAGTTCCGGGTGCTCAACATGCTCACCGAGGGCCTGCTCAACAAGCAGATCGCCTATGAGCTCAACGTCTCCGAGGCCACCATCAAGGCCCACGTCACCGCCATCCTGCGCAAGCTCGGGGTGCACTCCCGCACCCAGGCGGTGATCGCCGCCCAGAAGCTCGAGGTCGAGCCGCCCAAGGTCGAGTCCTGAGCCGGCGGAGCCGGCTCAGGAGCTTGAAGCCATAAGCTTGAAGCTCGAAGAACAACCGCCCCCATGGCCTTGCCGTGGGGGCGGTTGAGTTTAGACTGCTATCCAGCTTCCAGCTTCCAGCTTCCAGCTTCCAGCTTCCAGCTTCCAGCTTCCAGCTTCCAGCTCGTGCGCAGCGCGCTACCCCTCCTGCCTGGCCGCCCGGTTCGCCTGCAGGGTACGGGTGAGCAGGGCGCGCAGGGCCGCGGGGCGCACCGGCTTGAGCAGCAGCTGGTAGCCGCTGCGCTTGATCTCCTCGGCCACCTCCTCGGTGCGGTCGGCGGTGATGACGATGCCCGGTACCGCCCCCTCCAGCCGCTCGCCCAGTGCCTCCAGGGCCATCAGGCCGGTGACCTCGTTGTCCAGGTGGTAGTCCGCCAGTATCGCGTCCGGGTCGCCGTCCAGGTGGCGCAGTACCGACTTGGCCCCGCCGATGGTGGTGGCGGTGAACACCTCGCAGCCCCAGCCCGAGAGCATGGCCTTCATGCCCTCGAGGATCAGCGACTCGTTATCGATGCACAGGATGCGCGTGCCGACGAGCTTGTTGCCGGCGCGACGAGGGGCGGCCTCCTCGGCCTGCTGCGTCTCGCTGCGCGCCGCCACGACCGGCACGCTGACCGAGAACACGGTGCCGAACCCGTCCCAGGAGCGCACCTTGATGGGGTGGTCGAGCACACGGCTCATGCGGTCGGCGATGGAGAGCCCGAGACCCAGGCCCTTCTCGCTCTCCTTGTGCCGCGATGCCTGGTCGAGGCGGCGGAACTCCTGGAAGATCTCGGCCTGCTTGGACTCGGGGATGCCGGGACCGCTGTCCCACACCTCGATGGCCAGCCGGTCGCCCTGGCGACGACAGCCCAGCAGCACCCGGCCCTCCTGGGTGTAGCGGATGGCATTCGACAGGAAGTTCTGGATGATCCGACGCAGCATCTGGGGGTCGCTGTCGACCCAGGCACGGGTGGGCACCACCACCAGGTCGAGGCCACGGTCCTCGGCCAGCACCTCGAACTCGGCACGCAGCGGGCGGAAGACGTCGGCCAGGGCGAAGTGACTGCGCCGGGGGGTCAGCGCACCGGCATCGAGCTTGGAGATGTCGAGCAGGGTGCCGAGCAGCTCCTCGGCGGCCTGCAGCGAGTTGTCGATGTGACCGATGGTGCGCTTCATGTCGGCGGCTTCCATCTCCTGGGAGAGCGCCGAGGTGAACAGCCGGGCGGCGTTGAGCGGCTGCAGCAGGTCATGGCTGGCCGCGGCCAGGAAGCGCGTCTTGGAGGCGTTGGCGTTTTCCGCCACCTGCTTGGCCTGGCGCAGGGCCAGCTCGGCCTCGGCGCGTACCCGGTTCTCCTGGCGCAGGGCGGCGTTGGCCTCGGAGAGGGCCTGGGTGCGTTCGCGGACACGCTCCTCCAGGGTCTCGTTGGTCTCCTTCAGGGCGATCTCCGCCAGGCGCCGTTCGGTGATGTCCTGATAGAGGGAGAAGAAGCCCAGGATCGCGCCACTGTCGCCGAAGTGGGGGGTGTAGGTCACCAGCATGTGACGGGTCCCCTCGGGTAGCGTCAGCGATACCTCGAAGCTGACCCGCTCGCCGGCCAGCGCCCGTTCGATCCAGGGGGCGCGGTCGCGGGCCATCGCCGGCGAGATCACCTGCTCGATATGCTTGCCGATCACCGCGTTGCGGTCGATGCCGAAGGCCTGCTCGTAGGCGCGGTTGGTGAAGAGGTAGCGGCACTCCTTGTCGAAATAGGCGATCAGCGCCGGGACGTTGTCGGTGTAGATGCGGATGTTGTTCTCGGAGCGGATCAGCGCTTCCTCGATGCGTTTCTGCTGGGTGATGTCCTGGTAGGTGTAGACGAAGCCGCCGCCGGGCATGGGGTTGCCCTGCACCTCCAGCACGCTGCCGTCCTGGCGGTAGCGCACGTAACGGTGTGGCTGGCCCTCGCGGATGTTGTCGAGCAGCAGCTGGACGTGCTCTTCCGGGTCGCCGGGGCCATATTCCCCGTTGTGGGCGTTGTAGCGGAAGATGCGGTCGATCGGGGCCCCCACCCGGATCAGGTGGTCGGGGAAGCGGAACAGCTCCAGGTAGCGCTGGTTCCACACCACCAGGCGCAGGTTCTGGTCGACCACGCTGATGCCCTGGTTGATGTTCTCGATGGTGGCCTGCAGCAGGGCGCGGTTGAACTCCAGCACCTGGGAGGCCTCGTCGACGATGGAGATCACGTCCGAGATGCCGATGCCGCGGCCCTGCAGCGCCGAGTTGACGACGATCCGCGCCGAGGAGGCGCCGAGCACCGAGGCAAGGAAGCGTTCGGTGAACTGGATCACGTCGATCGAGGCCCGGGTACCATCCTCGAGTGGCTTGCCGGTGCGCCGCGCATAGTCGTCGAAGGCGCGGCTCACCTGGCCGGCACCGAGGAAGCGTTCGCACAGCACCTTGAGGTCGCCCACGGTGGTGGCGCCGGTCCAGGGGCGGTTCACCGAGGTCTGGCGGGTCTCGACGCTGTCGACGAACAGCGAGGCCTGGATGCGTTCGACCACCCGCTGGGAGGTGACCTGGGAGACGAAGATGTAGCAGAACAGGTTCACGCCCAGCGAGAGCATCACCCCGTGGGTGAAACTGTCGCCGACGTTGAGCCCGAACAGCGAGGTGGGGGTGAGCCAGGCCAGGTCCAGCGGGCCGCCGTCGATCCAGTGGGCCGGCAGTACTCCGGCGGAGATCATCGCCGGCATCAGCAGGCTGTAGGCCCAGATGGCGAAACCCGCGTTCATGCCGGTGATCACCCCGAGGCGGTTGCCGCGCTTCCAGTAGAGGCCGCCGATCAGTGCCGGGGCGAACTGGGCGGCGGCGGCGAAGGAGAGCATGCCGATGGAGGCCAGGGAGGTGAATTCACCGATCAGCTGGTAGAAGCCGTAGGCCATGGCCAGGATCACGGCGATGGTGATCCGCCGTGCACGCAGTACCAGGCGGCCGTAGTCGCGGGCCTTGGTGTCGAACCAGCGCAGGCGGAACAGCGCCGGGATGACGATCTCGTTGGAGATCATGATCGACACCGCCACTGCGGCGACGATGACCATCCCGGTGGCCGCCGAGAAGCCGCCGATGAAGGTCAGCAGGGTCAGCCATTCGCTGTTGGCGGCCATGGGCAGCGCCAGCACGTAGGTGTCCGGCTCGATGCTGCTGTCGGCGAACATCGTCAGGCCGGCGGCGGCCAGCGGCAGCACGAAGAAGGCGAAGGCCACCAGGTAGAGTGGGAAGAGCCAGCGTGCCTTGGTGGCATCGTCGCGGTGGGTGTTCTCGACGACGGCCACGTGGAACTGGCGGGGCAGGCAGAGGATGGCCAGCATGGCGAGCAGGGTCTGGGCCCAGAAGCTCTGGCCGAAGTCCTGCTGGGAGAGCTGGCGCTGCAGTTCGAGCTGGGTCTCGGCACGCCCCAGCAGGTCGCCGAGCCCGTCGAACATGCCCCAGGTGACGTAGGCACCGAGCACCAGGAAGGCCAGCAGCTTGACCAGCGACTCGAAGGCCACGGCGTGGATCAGCCCCTCGTGGTGCTCGGTGGCATCGGTGTGGCGGGTGCCGAAGAGGATGGCAAAGGCCGCCATCACCAGCGCCACGTAGAAGGCCGTGTCGCCGAACAGCGGTGTACGGGTGATGTCGCCGGCATCGGTGAGCACGCTGAAGGAGGTGGAGACCGCCTTCAGCTGCAGGGCGATGTAGGGCAGGGTGCCGATCAGCGCGACCAGGCTCGCGAAGGCCGCCAGCGACTGGGTCTTGCCGTAGCGAGAGGCGATGAAGTCGGCGATGGAGGTGACGTTCTGGTGCTTGGCGACACGGATCATCTTGGCCAGCACCGGCCAGAACAGCAGGAAGGTGAGGATCGGCCCCACGTAGATGCTGGCAAAGGACCAGCCGGCGGTGGCGGCCTGGCCCACGGCGCCATAGAAGGTCCACGAGGTACAGTAGATCGCCAGCGCCAGGCTGTAGATCACCGGGCGACGGCGGCTGGCGCCGTGCTGACGGGCATGGCGGTCGCCTCGCCAGGCAATGGCGAACAGCACGGCGATGTAGATCAACGAAACGGCAATCAGCAGCCAGCCTGCGAACATGCGCACTCCCCCTGTGTGTGCGCCCATTCTAGGGCAATGCTGTCCGAGAGGGCAGCCGGAAGCCGGTGGCATCGCCGCGACATGGCTTCCCGGGTATCCTCCGGGCGGTGGTGGTCCCGGGTCAGCTGTCGCTACATACCGCCTGGAACAGGGGATCGGAAGCCTCGATGCTGCGCATCCCCTCGAGACGGGGCTCGCGCTCCTCGCCGACGAGCGGCAGGCGCTCGCGCGTGGTGCAGTTCATCAGCCAGGCCTGGTGGCTCACCTGGTCCACGTACTGCCGTTCGAATCGATAGAGGATGAATTCGACCAGTCGGTGGTCATCGGCCTGCTTCGTCACCAGGTTGGCGCGGTCCACGACACTGAATGCGGTGGTCATGGGGAAGACGTAGGTCCAGGGGCGCCAGAAGGCACCGCCTTCCTCGACGGATACCACCTGGGCCGACGCGGGGAGCTGGAGCTGCTTGTGACTGAACCAGGAGTACTCGTGGTAGATCTGGTAACCGAGCATCCCCAGCCCCGCGAAGACCGGGATGATCCAGCGCGGCAGCCGCTTGCCACTGATGAAGCGCAGCAACAGGCCGATGCCCGCGGCTCCCAGGGCGGCAAAGAACGCCGCGATCAGGTGCAATAACATACATCAACCTTCCTGAAACAGATCGGGCTTCCCATGGGGAAGCCCGATCGGGTGAAGTTCCACGACCCGGACAGGCCGGGTCGGGAAGCCATTATGGCTCAGTGGTCGACCGCTGTGCCAGCGCCCTTCGGGAAGCGAACGCTTTCCACCAGGTCCTGGATCTCCTGCGGCGGTTCCTCGGTCGCGCTGGAGACGGCGAAGGCCACGGCGAAGTTGATCATCGCGCCGACCGCACCGAAGGAGAGCGGTGAGATCCCCATGACCCAGTTGTCCGGCGTGTTGGGCAGCATGTTGGTGCCCGGAATGAACAGCCAGCCAAGGTAGGTGAAGATGTAGAGCAGGGTCGCGATCAGACCGGCCAGCATGCCGGCAACGGCGCCCTTGTTGTTCACCCGCTTGGAGAAGATGCCCATCATCAGTGCCGGGAAGAGCGAGGCACCCGCGATACCGAAGGCCAGGGCTACCGTCTGCGCCGCGAAGCCCGGAGGATTCAGGCCCAGGTAGGTGGCCAGCAGGATGGCGCCCGCCATGGAGATTCGCGCCGCCAGCATCTCGCCCTTTTCGGTGATGTTGGGGTTGATGGTGGTCTTGATCAGGTCATGACTGATGGCCGAGGAGATGGCCAGCAGCAGGCCCGCGGCGGTGGACAGCGCGGCCGCGATGCCGCCCGCGGCGATCAGGCCGATGACCCATCCGGGCAGGTTGGCGATTTCCGGGTTGGCGAGTACCAGGATGTCGTTGTTGACGGACAGTTCGTTGCCTTCCCAGCCACGCTCGGCAGCGGTTGACGCGAAGTCCTCGTTCCCCTCGTTGTAGAACTGGATGCGGCCGTCGTCGTTCAGGTCGTTGAAGGTGATCAGGCCGGTCTCCTCCCAGGTCCTGAACCACTCGGGACGCTCTTCGTAGAGCAGGGCGCCGTCCATCGCCTCTTCGTAGTTCTCCACCTGGCCGGCGGTCTCCGGATAGACGGTGGTCAGCAGGTTGAGGCGTGCCATGGAGGCCACCGCCGGTGCGGTGAGGTAGAGCAGGGCGATGAACACCAGGGCCCAGCCGGCGGACCAGCGAGCGTCGGCCACCCGGGGGACGGTGAAGAAGCGGATGATGACGTGGGGCAGACCCGCGGTACCCACCATCAGCGACAGGGTGAACAGCACCATGTTGAGCTTGTTGTCCACGTCGGCGGCATAGTCCCGGAAGCCCAGTTCGACGAGCACTTCGCTCAGCTTGGCCAGCAGCGGCATGCCGGACTCGTTGTGCACGCTGAACATGCCGAACATCGGGATCGGGTTGCCGGTCAGCTGCAGGGCGATGAAGACGGCGGGAATGGTGTAGGCAATGATCAGTACCACGTACTGCGCCACCTGGGTGTAGGTGATGCCCTTCATGCCACCGAATACCGCGTAGAGGAAGACGATGAAGGCGGCGATCCAGATGCCCCAGGTGTTGCTCACCTCGAGGAAGCGCGAGAAGGCGACGCCGGCACCGGTCATCTGGCCGATGACGTAGGTGACGGAGGCCACCACCAGGCAGATCACCGCGACCAGGCGTGCGGTATTGCTGTAGAAGCGGTCACCGATGAAGTCGGGCACGGTGAACTTGCCGAACTTGCGCAGGTAGGGCGCGAGCAGCATCGCCAGGATGACGTAGCCACCGGTCCACCCCATGAGGAAGGAGGAGTTGGCGTAGCCACCGGAGGCCAGCAGGCCCGCCATGGAGATGAAGGAGGCGGCCGACATCCAGTCGGCGGCGGTTGCCATGCCGTTGGTTATCGGGTGTACGCCGCCACCGGCGACATAGAAGTCCTTGGTGGACCCGGCACGGGCCCAGATCGCGATGCCGATATAGAGGGCGAAGGAGGCCCCCACGAACAGCAGGTTGATTGCAAATTGACTCATGCTGGCTTACTCCCCGAGGCCGAACTTTTTATCCAGCCTGTTCATTTTCCATGCGTAGAAGAAAATGAGGCCGATGAAGGTCAGGATGGATCCCTGCTGGGCGAACCAGAAGCCAAGGTCCGTTCCGCCAATGGGAATGCCTGCCAGAAGGGGGCGCAGCAGGATAGCGAAGCCATACGACACCAGTGCCCAGACGATCAGGCAGCCGGCTATCAGGCGTACGTTCGCCTTCCAGTAAGCAGCAGCATTGGATTTGTCATCTGCCATAGTGTTGCTCTCCACTTGTTTTTAAGGTTGGGAAGTTGCACCGAGAGTTGGCATGACTCGTCAGGGCAATTGCACGTTCACAACAATCTGCATCTGCACTGGCGCGAAGTGCGACGATGTCGCGGTGTCGCCGGTCGAGCGAGTGCTCGATGCCGGGCAGGCATGTTACCTCACCCGTTACCATCTCCTTGCGCGGCATTTCACCTCACCCTTCGACGCTTTCCTTGTGCGACGAAGCCGACTCCTCACCCTGCTGCCAGCTCGTTGCCGAGGTGCATTGTCGACGTGCGATTGCCCTGCATGACGCATGATTGATACTGGGCAATAAGTGCAGAAAATAAATCCCAGACTTTGGTATCATGAAGGAATGCTGATGGAGCCTGTTCTGCTTGATTCCTTTAAAAACAGGTGCTTATATTGTTCGGGTGCGACCGGTGTCGATCTCTCGCGACGCCGTATAGGACGATGGTATAGCCGGCAGGAAGTGGGACGTTAGTCTAATCGTGAATCATCTATGACGTTTGTCTAAGTCGGCCAGGATAGGACGATTGTCTAGGTTCTTTCCCGAAACAAGCCTTTGCTATCTTGAAGTCATCGTGGCTGTAAAGTGCGAATCAACCTGCGGGATGATGGCAGCCGCATAACGAGGACAGCCTCATGGTCGATGTCGATCTCTCTCAACCACCATTCACCTTCCTGGATGAAGAAGGGCGCGAGCGCGTACGCAGTGGCATCGACCTGGCCTATTTCGATCGTGACGAGATCATTCTCGAAACCGGCCAGCCGGGTGAGTTCGTCTTCATCATCCACAAGGGGGAGGTCGCGGAGCTGGACACGACCCTGCCCAGTGCCCGGGAGCGCATCGGCCATTACACCCATGGCGACCTGTTCGGTGCCATCAGCATCCTCAACGGCAAGAGCCGCTACCGATTCCGCGCCGAGCAGGAGAGTCTCTGCTACCTGCTGCCGAAGGCGCTGTTCCTGCAGCTGTGTGACGACTATCCGTCCTTCGCCGAGTTCTTCCGCCAGACCCTGGCCCACAAGGCCCGGCTGCTGACCGAGCAGCGCGCCGAGGGGGGGGTGACCATGGCCGGCTTCATGCTGGCCAGGGTCAGCGAGTGCATGCGCGAGCCGCTCTGCGTGGGGCCGAGCTCGACCATCGCCGAAGCGGTGGCCACCCTGCACGATAGTCATGCCGACAGCCTGCTGGTCGAGGGTGACGAGGGGGCGGGCATGGTCACCAAGACCGACCTGCTCAATGCCCTGGTGCTGGAGGGACGGGGGCAGGACAGCCCGGTGAAGGAGGTCGCCCACTTCGAGCTGGTCTCGGTGAGGCCGGACCAGTACCTGTTCGAGGTGCTGGTGGTGATGACCCGCCACAAGGTGGAGCGGGTGGTGGTCATGGACCAGGCCAGACCCTGTGGTGTGGTGGAGCTGACCGACGTGCTCAGCTACTTCTCCAGCCGCAGCTATGTCGTCAGCCTGCAGGTGGAGCAGGCGGACAGCCTCGAGTCACTGGCCGCTGCCAGCCGACGCACCCCCGAGCTGGTGCGTGCGCTGATGGCCCAGGGCGTCAAGTTGCGCTTCGCCATGGGCCTGCTGGCGGCGCTGAACGGCCGCATCATGAACAAGGCCTGGGGCTTTCTGATCGACGAGCGCTATCACGCTGACAGCTGCCTGATGGTGATGGGCAGCGAAGGGCGCGGCGAGCAGATCCTCAAGACCGACCAGGACAACGGCCTGATACTGGACGATGACCTCGACTGGCCCGACTGCACCGAACAGATGCAGCGGCTCACCGAGACCCTGATCGAACTCGGCTATCCGCCCTGTCCCGGCAATATCATGGTGTCCAACCCCGAGTGGGTGGGGACCGTGACCCAGTGGCGCGGCCGCATCGCCCGCTGGGCGGCGAGTCGGGATGGTGACAGCCTGATGAAGCTGGCCATCATGCTCGACTCCCATGCGGTGGCAGGCAACCCGGCGCTGCTCGAGCAGGTTCGCCAGGAGCTCTTCGAGCGCTGTTCCCGGGACGAGATCCTGCTCTCCTATTTCGCCCGCCCGGCGCTGCGCTTCTCCACGCCGCTGACCCTGTTCGGCTCGCTGAAGAAGCCCCAGCACGGCATCGACATCAAGAAGGGCGGCATCTTCCCCATCGTCCACGGGGTTCGTGCCATGGCCTTGGAGCGGGGAATCCATGTCACCTCCACCCTGGAGCGCCTGGATGCCCTGGCCGAGGACGGCCGCCTGGAGAGCCGCTTCGCCGAGGACCTGGGCGAGGCGCTGTCGCTGTTTACCGAGTTGCGCCTCAAGCAGCAGCTGGCGCGGCTGGACGGTGACGACGGCAAGTCGAGGAAGCCCGACCGTGTCGTGGTGCAGGAGCTCTCGTCACTGGAGCGGGACCTGCTGCGGGAGGCGCTGCACATCGTCAAGGACTTCAAGCAGCGCCTCTCGCACCGCTTTCATCTGGAATATTCGTGACACGAGCGGCGTTCTCGGGGATCGACAACTACAACAGGAGGTCAGCCCATGCTCAAGGTACTGCGCCGGGTTGCCGACCGGCGTCGCCAGGCCGACGGCTACTACGCCTGGCTTTTCCAGCCATATACCGGCGAGGAACTGGTCGCCATCGACAGCGAGACCACCGGGCTCGATACCCGCAGCGCCGAGCTGGTCTCCCTTGCCGCGGTGAGGATACGCGGCGATCGGGTGCTGGCCAGCGAGTCGCTGGACCTGCGCCTGGCCCGCCCGGCCTCGCTGAGCGGCGACTCGATCCGTATCCATGGCCTGCGCGGCATCGACCTGGAGGGTGGGGACAGCATCGAGACCGCGCTGGGCGCCTTCCTGGACTTCGTCGGCAACCGGCCGCTGGTGGGGTGGTGCCTGGATTTCGACCTCGCCATCATCAACCGGGAGCTGCGCCCGCGCTTCGGCTTCGACCTGCCCAATGCCGGCATCGACGTGGCCCATACCTATGCCCGTCAGCTGCGCCGCAGCCACCCCGAGATCGAGCCCAGCCTGCGCTTCGAGAAGGTGGCCGAGGCCCTGGGCGTACCGGTGATGGGGCGCCATACCGCCCTGGGGGACGCCGTGACCACGGCGCTCATGTACCTGCGCCTGGAGCGGGGGGCCATGCTGGCGAAGCGATCCTCCTGAGGCCAGCGCGATCCGGGGCATTCCGTCGCCAGCCGGCGGCGGCAGTGGTAGGATAGGCTCCCGTCATTTCCCAGCCGCTCTGGCAGTGCCCCGACCATGCAAGATGCCGTGATCTTCGATCCCAGCCCCGCTGACGCCTCCGTCACGGATGGCGATACCCCCCCTCTCGACGCCCTCGACGCGAAGGGCAGGCGCGAGTTCAACAAGCTGCAGAAGCGGCTGCGGCGCCAGGTGGGCAATGCGATCATCGACTACGGGATGATCCATGAGGGCGACCGCGTGATGGTCTGCCTGTCGGGCGGCAAGGACAGCTACACCATGCTCGAGATCCTGCGCAGCCTGCAGCGCAACGCGCCGGTCAACTTCTCCCTGGTGGCGGTCAACCTCGACCAGAAGCAGCCCGGCTTCCCCGAGCATGTACTGCCGGAGTACCTGGACGAGCTGGGCGTCGAGTACCATATCCTGGAGCGGGACACCTACTCGGTGGTGAAGGAGAAGACCCCCGAGGGCAAGACCACCTGTGCGCTCTGCTCGCGGCTGCGGCGTGGTTCCCTCTACGGCTTCGCCGAGGAGATCGGCGCCACCAAGATCGCCCTGGGCCACCACCGCGAGGACATCCTCGAGACGCTGTTCCTCAACATGTTCTTCGGCGGCAGCCTCAAGGCGATGCCTCCCAAGCTGCTCTCCGACGATGGCCGGAACATCGTCATCCGCCCCCTGGCCTACTGCCGGGAGGCGGACATCGCCGAGTTCTCGAGGCTGATGGCCTTCCCCATCATTCCCTGCAACCTGTGCGGCTCCCAGCCCAACCTGCAGCGCCAGGTGGTCAAGGAGATGCTCGCCGAGTGGGAAGAGAAGCACCCCGGGCGCCTGGAAAACATGTTCAGGGCGGTGACCAACGTGGCGCCCTCCCAGCTCGCCGACCGCGAGCTGTTCGACTTCGCCGGCCTGGAGGAGAAGCAGGCCCGGATGCAGGCCGACCGGATCGATATCCTCAACGAGTAGCCGTAAGCCTTAAGCGTTAAGCCATAAGAAAACCCCACTGCCCTCGAGAGCGTGGGGTTTTCTGTGTCGGAATATTGCCAGGCTGATCAACAGTTTGCAGCTGGGGCGCAGCGCTTCAGCGGGCGCCTTCCTCCTCGGCGACCCGGGCCAGGGCCTCGAGGTCGAGGATGTTCACTTCGCGGCCGGACACGGCCACCAGCCCCTGGGAATGGAAGCGGCCGAGGATACGGCTCACGGTCTCCACGGCCAGCCCCAGATAGTTGCCGATATCGGCCCGGGACATGGAGAGGCGGAAGCTGTAGGGGGAATAGCCGCGGCGGCGGAAGCGGTCGGAGAGGCCGGCGAAGAAGGTCGCCAGGCGCTGGTCGGCGGTCTTGCGCGACAGCAGCCGCATCATCCGGCGGTCGTCGCGCATCTCCTTGCTCATGCTGCGGTAGAGCTGCGCGCGCAGTTCCGGCAACTCCTCGGAGAGCATGTCGAGGCGGTCGAAGGGGATCTCGCAGACGGTAGTGGTCTCGAGCGCGACCACCGTGCCGGGGTAGCACTCCTCGTCGATGCCGTCGAGCCCCACCAGCTCGCTGGGCAGGTAGAAGTTGGTCAGCTGGTCCTCGCCGCTGCCCTCGGTGGTGACCTGCTTGAGGCTGCCCGAACGTACGGCAAAGACGCTGGTGAAGGCACTGTCCTGGCGGAACAGGGCCTCGCCTTTCTTCAGGGGAGCACGGCGCCGGATGATGGCATCGAACTGGTCCATGTCCTGGACCTCGAGTGCCAGCGGAAGGCAGAGCGAACTGAGGCTACAGGTCTGGCAGCGGGTCTCGTGCAGCAGGGAACGCCGCCTGCCGGGCGCGGTATCAGGCATGCTCTCCTCCGTGATGGTGAGTCTGCCACCATTATGGAGGATTAACGCCTGGCGGCAAAGCATCCCTTTGGAGGTAGGTCCGCACCTCGCGGGAGGCGTTCCTCACAGGATACGGGAGTATCCCGTTGCCTGCTGCTCGGGCAGATGGGCATCGAAGGCCATGGCGATGTGACGGATCAGCAGCCGGCCGATCGGCGTGACGAGCAGCCGAGGACCGGTGCGAACCACCAGGCCGTCCCTCTCGGCCGCTTCCAGCCGGACCAGTGCGTCTGCCAGCCAGGCCTCCGCGTCGACCCCGTAGGTCCTGCCCAGTGCCTCGAGATCGAGGGTCATGTCGCACATCAGGCGCTCGATGGCGTGACGCCGCAGGCGGTCATCGAATGTCAGGCGCCACCCGCGGGCGGTGGCCAGGTGGCCGGTATCCAGGGTCTCCTCGTAGCGGGCGAGGGCCCGGTGATTCTGGGCGTAGACATCATCGACCCGGCTGATCGCCGAGACGCCGAGCCCGACCAGGTCGCACTGGGCGTGGCTGGAGTAGCCCTGGAAGTTGCGCTGCAGGGTGCCCTGGCGCTGGGCCACGGCCAGGGTGTCATCGGGGCGGGCGAAGTGATCCATGCCGATGTGCACATAGCCGGCCGAGGTCAGCATCTCGATGGTGGTATACAGCATCGCCAGCTTCTCCTCGGGCCCGGGAAGCTGCTCGGCCGGGATGCGGCGCTGGGGCTTGAAGCGCTCGGGCATGTGGGCGTAGTTGAACACCGAGAGGCGGGCCGGGGCCATGGCGATCACCTGCTCGAGGGTCTCGGCGAAGCTGTCGCGGGTCTGCAGCGGGAGGCCATAGATCAGGTCGAGATTGAGCGAGCGGAAGCCCAGGCGGTCGGCCTCGTCGACCAGCGATTCGGTCAGCACCCGGGGCTGGATCCGGTTGACGGCGCGCTGAACCCTGAGGTCCAGGTCCTGGACCCCGAGGCTGATGCGGTTGAAGCCCAGTGCCTGCAGGTGGCGAAGGGTCAGGACATCGGCCTCCCGGGGATCGATCTCGATGGCATAGTCGCGCTCTCTCGAGCCCGAGAGCCCGAAACGGGCATCGAGGCGATCGAACAGGTCGCTCATCTGGTCGAGGGTGAGGAAGGTGGGGGTGCCGCCCCCCCAGTGCAGCTGCTGGACCTCCCGCGAGGTATCGAGATGGCGCGAGGTGAGGACCATTTCCCGGTCGAGGCGCGAAAGGTAGGGCTCGACCAGTCGCGTATCCCTGGTGATGATCCTGTTGCAGGCGCAGTAGAAGCAGGTCTGGCGGCAGAAGGGGACATGCACGTAGAGCGACAGCGCCCGGCCATTGTCGTTGCTGCGCTCGAGGGCCGTGGTGAAGTCCTCGGCGGTGAAGGCTTCATGGAAGCTGGGAGTCGCGGGATAGGAGGTGTAACGCGGCCCGGTGGTGTCATGGCGGCGCAGCAGTGCCGTGTCCCAGGCGAACCCCCCTCGGTTCTCGCGCGTCGCATGAGCGGACATGACGGCACTCCGGATCGTGGATGTGGCTTCATGTTAGCGGGGGCTCGCCATGCCCGTGTTGAGCTGGGTCAAGCGAGGTCGAGTTCCTCGCGGCACTCAGGCATGGCCGGTGCCGGGCAGCAGGGTCCAGAGTTGCCAGAGGGCGAAGGCGATGATCGAGAGCGCGGCCAGGGTGCGGGTGGCTGGGTGGCGGATCAGGCCGCCGAGCTGGCGGGCCGCCAGCCCGGTGGCCAGCAGGGCCGGCAGGGTGCCCAGGCCGAAGGCGCCCATCAGCGCGGCGCCCCGCAGCGGGTCGGCCATGGCCAGGCTCCAGGCCAGCATCGAATAGACCAGCCCGCACGGTAGCCAGCCCCACACGGCGCCCAGCGCCACGGCCTGGGGGATCCTGACCACCGGCATCAGCCGCCGGCCCACCGGCTCCAGGTGCCGCCACAGGCGCCGGCCGACCGCCTCCACCCGCAGCAGCCCCTTCCACCAGTCGGCGATATAGAGCGCCATCAGGATGAGCATGACCGCGGCGAACAGCTGCAGTGCCACACGGGTGGCCGGGGTGAGGGTGAGCAGGGTACCGAGGCTCGCCACCAGGGCGCCGGCGACCATGTAGCTGGCGATGCGGCCCAGGTTGTAGCCCAGCAGCAGCCCGGAGAGCCGCGCCGGGGAGCGCATGCTGGGGGGCACGGCGAAGGTCAGGGCGCTCATGATGCCGCCGCACATGCCGATGCAGTGGGCGCCGCCGAGCAGGCCGAAGACGAAGGCCGCGAGCAGCGGCGGCAGGCCGAGTCCGGTGGGGTCCATCAGGCGGTGTCGTCCGGTCCCGGCTCGTCCCTGCCGGCCTCTTCACGGGCCTGGCGGCGGCGCCGGCGCTCCTCGGCAGGCAGGTCGTTCTCGTCCTCGTCGAAGAGGATGCGGTGGGCGGGGCCCTCCAGGTCCTCGAACTGGTCGTTCTTCACCGCCCAGAAGAAGGCCCAGACGGCCAGGCCGAGCAGGATCAGCGACAGCGGAATCAGCAGGTAGAGGATGGTCATGCGTTCATCCGTCGTGGGGCCGGTTGGGTGGCGGGATTCGGTGCCCGGGACCTGCCGCGGAAGCGATTGAGGCGCAGGGCGTTGCCGACCACCACCAGGGAGCTCGCCGACATGCCGATGGCGGCGAGCCACGGCGGGACGATGCCGATGGCGGCCAGCGGCATGGCCGAGAAGTTGTAGCAGACCGACCAGGCCATGTTCTGGCGCATCACCCGGCGGGTGGCCCGCGAGATCTCGATGGCCTCGACGATACGGATCAGCCGCGGGCTGAGCAAGATGGCATCGGCGCTGGTGCGGGCCAGGTCGGTGGCGCCGTTCATGGCGATGGCCACGTCGGCGCCGGCCAGCACCGGGATGTCGTTGATGCCGTCACCCACCATGGCGACCTCCTCGCCGACGGCCTGACACTCGCGGATGCGCTCGAGCTTCTGCTCCGGGCTGGCCGCACCGCGCCAGGTGGCGATGCCGAGACGCCCGGCCAGTTCGCCCGCCGCCTCGGGGGTGTCGCCTGAGAGCAGTTCCACCTGCAGGCCCAGGGCTTCGAGGGCGCGAATCGTCTCGGCGGCGTCCTCGCGGACGTGGTCGCGCAGGGCGAACCAGGCGCGGGGTTCCCCCTCCTCGGCGAGCAGCTGCCACTGGCCGTCGCCGGGAGGCTCCAGGACGTGGTCCGGCGCGGCGAAGGCGGGCTTGCCGAGTCGCCAGCGACGGCCCTCGAGGGTGCCCTCCAGGCCCTGGCCGGTACGGCTGGCGACCTCCTCGGCGCGCACCGTGGCCAGGCGGAAGGGGTGGAAGGCGCGGGCGATGGGGTGCTCGGAGTGCGCCTCCAGGGCGGCGGCGAGCACCCGGGCCCGATCGGGGGCAAGCTCGCCGAGCGGCCGGGTCTCCACCAGCGCCATCCGGCCCGTGGTCAGGGTGCCGGTCTTGTCGAGGATCACCCGGTCGAGCTGGGAGAGTGCCTCGATGGCGTTGGCGCGGGTCACCAGCACGCCGCGGCGACGCAGCTGGCCGTGACCGGCGGTCAGCGCCGTCGGCGTGGCCAGGGCCAGGGCGCAGGGGCAGGTCACCACCAGCACCGAGAGGGTGACCCAGAGCACCCGCGACGGGTCGATGAACCACCACACCGTGGCCACGCCGAGGGTGACGAACAGCAGGCGCAGCACGAAGAGGTGGGACATGCGGGCGGCCATCTGGGCCAGGCGCGGGCGGCTGGCGAAGGCGCGGTCGGTGAGGTCGACGATGCCGGCCACCCGGGCATCCCGGCCGGCATGGGTCACGCGCACCACCAGCGGGCTCTCCACGTTCTGGCTGCCGCCGGTGACGCCGTCGCCGACCCGGCGCGTCACCGGCAGGTACTCGCCGGTGAGCATGGACTCGTCGAGGCTCGACTCGCCCTCCTCGATCACCCCGTCGGCGGGCACGCCATGGCCGGGCTTGACCAGCACCCGGTCGCCGGCGGCGAGCTGGTCGGCCGGCAGGATGCGCTCCTCGCCGTCGTCGGTGAGGCGGATCGCCGAGAGCGGCAGGGCGCCGGAGAGGGCGTTGCCGCTGTGGCCGCTGCGTCGCCGGGCGCGGGCCTCCACGTAGCGGCCGAAGAGCAGGAAGAAGGTGAACATCGCCACCGAATCGAAGTAGACCTCGCCGGTGTCGGTGAGCACCGCATAGCTGCTGGCCAGGTAGGCCCCGCCGATGGCGATGGAGACCGGCACGTCCATGCCCAGCATCCGGGTGCGCAGGTCGCGCACGGCGTTGCGGAAGAAGGGCATGGCCGAGAAGAACACCACCGGGGTGGTCAGGGCGAAGGAGAGCCAGTGGAAGAGGGCGTGGAAGTCCTCGCTGAGCTCGCCGGGGCCGGCCACGTAGATGGGGATGGAGAACATCATCACCTGGGCCATGCCCACGGCGGCGATGATCAGCCGGCGCACGTTCATGCGCTCCTCGTGGTGCAGGCGCGCCTGGGCCTCGTCGGGCTCCCAGGGCTGGGCCTGGTAGCCGATGGCGGCCATCTCGGCCAGTATCCGCGATAGCTTGACCGTCTCGGGAGCCCAGCTGACCCGCACCCGATGGTGGGTGAGGTTGACGGCGCTGGAGTCGACGCCCGGCAGGGCGTTGAGGCGGTGCTCGATCAGCCAGGCGCAGGCCGCGCAGGTGATGCCGTCCACCGCCAGGGTGGCATGCACCCGGTCGCTGTCGGCCTCGGGGTGGACGAACTGGCGCTGCAGGCCGGGGTCGTCGAACACCGCCCAGGTCTCGGCGCGGGCCGACTGGCGGTCGTCCGGGCGCTCGGGCAGTTCGGTACGGAAGCGGTAGTAGCTGGCCAGCCCGCCCTCGACGATGGCATGGGCCACCGCCTCGCAGCCGGGGCAGCAGAGCGGGTGGCGGGCGTCGTCCAGGGTGATCGACCAGGGCGCGCCGTCCGGCACCCGGCTGCCGCAGTGGTAGCAGCCGGTCTCCACCGCTTCCTGGGTGTCCGCATTCATCGGTTCGGCCGGCCAGGGGGCGGTTGCGGGATCACGAATCGCGGGACGCCGCGGCGCGGCCCGGGGTCAGCACGATCTCGCCCTCGTCGGGGAAGGTTGCCTCGCCGACCAGGCGCCACTCGGGGGAGTCCCCCGTGGGCTGCAGCTGCAGGTACCAGCGGTAGTGCAGGTTGTCCGGCGCCTGGCCCAGGTAGCGCCCGCCCCGCACGTGCTCCAGCGTCAGCTCGATATCGCGGTCGTCCTGGGTGGGGAAGATCAGCTCGAAGTCGAGCCTCTCGGGGTGGCGCTCACTGCCCTCCAGGTCCAGCACCACATCGCTGGTCAGCGGGTCGAGGCGCAGGCGGGCGGACAGGCCCAGGTCGGCGGCCCGCTGCTGCTTGGCCAGCACCATGTTGATGGCGCGGCCGTGCTCGTAGTAGTCCTCCTGCACCATGCCGTCGGCGCTGCGTATCGCCAGGAAGGCAAAGGTCGAGCTGACGCTGATCGACAGCATCAGCAGGCCGATCAGGAACCAGGGCCAGAACTGCTTGTACCAGGGGGGCGCGGGGTGGGGCATGTCATCTCCGGATCTGTCCGAGGAAGCGGGTCTCCCGCTCCAGGGCGAGGTTGGGTCGGGTCTCGGACGCGAGGTTCAGCTGGATGGGGTGGCTGGGCAACTCTATCACCTCCGGGGCGGCGGTGATCTCCACCACGGCCCGGCGGGTCTCGCCGGCGGGCACCTCGATGCGGTCGGTGTCGAGTACCAGGCCGGGGAGGCCGGAGGCCTCGAGACGATAGACATGGTCCTCGCGGTCGAGGTTTCGCACGGTCAGCGTATAGACATTGCTGACGCGCCCCTCGCGGGTCATCTGGTAGAGCTGGTTGCGCTCCCGCTCCACCTCGAAGCCCAGCGGCGTGCGGTCGGCGACGGCCCAGGCGAACACGCCGATCATCACCACCAGGGCCGCCAGGTAGCCCATCAGGCGCGGGCGCAGGATGTGGGTGGGCTTGCCTTCCAGGGCGTTCTCGGTGGTGTAGCGGATCAGCCCCCTGGGGTAGCCCATCTTGTCCATCACGCTGTCGCAGGCGTCGATGCAGGCGGCACAGGTGATGCACTCGTACTGCAGCCCGTCGCGGATGTCGATGCCGGTGGGGCAGACCTGCACGCAGAGGTCGCAGTCGATGCAGTCGCCGTGGCCCGCCTCGCGTGCCTCCTGGTGCGAGAGGCTCTTCTTGCGGGCACCGCGGGGCTCGCCGCGTGCGCTGTCATAGGAGACGATCAGGGTGTCGGCATCGAACATCACCGACTGGAAGCGCGCATAGGGGCACATGTAGATGCACACCTGCTCGCGCAGCCAGCCGGCGTTGAGGTAGGTGAAGACGAGGAAGAAGCCGACCCAGAAATAGGACCAGCCATGGGCCTCGAGGGTGGGCAGGTCGATGACCAGCTGGCGGATCGGGGTGAAGTAGCCGACGAAGGTCACGCCGGTGGCCAGCGCGATCAGCAGCCAGATGGCGTGCTTGGCCGACTTGCGCCAGGCCTTGTCGAAGGTCATCGGTGCCTTGTCGAGCTTGATGCGGCGGTTACGGCTGCCCTCGAGGCGGTGCTCCAGCCAGATGAAGAGGAAGGTCCAGACGCTCTGGGGGCAGGTGTAGCCGCACCAGACGCGACCGGCGAATACCGTGATGAAGAACAGGCCGAAGGCGCAGATGATCAGCAGCCAGGAGAGCAGCATGAACTCCTGGGGGTAGAAGGTGGCGGCGAAGATATGGAATTCACGGCCCGGCAGGTCGAACCAGATGGCCGGGCGCCCTCCCCACTGCACCCAGGGCGTCACGAAGAACGCCAGCATCAGGAGCCAGTTGGCACCGCGGCGGAGGCGCTGGAACAGTCCCTTGATCTCGCGCACGTAGATGTGGCGCCGGCTGGCGTACATCTCCTGCTGGACGGTGTCCCCGGGGGCATGGTGGCCGACCGGGTTCGGGGTGACATCTGTCGTGGGAATCTTGTCGCTCATGGCAGGCTCGCGAAAGGTACGGCGGGAGGGGAAGGACGGCCGCGGTTCATTGTATCGACCCCTCTGCCCAACGAGACAGGGTGCGACCCGAGGCCGCACCCTGTCCGCTCAGCGCAGGTCGCCTCAGTCCCTGAAGCGCAGGCTGTAGACGTAGGCGGCGACCAGGTGGACGCGCTCCTCGCCGATGTAGGCGGCCTGGGCCGGCATGTGGCCGTTGCGGCCGTTGCGCAGGGTCTGGCGCACCGAATCCGCGACGCTCTGGCCCGGGGCCTGGTAGAGCCAGATGTCGTTGGTCAGGTTGGGTGCGCCCAGGGCCTGGTTGCCGGTGCCGTCGGGCATGTGGCAGGCCGCGCACACCGAGGCGAAGGTCGCCGCGCCGCGTTCGGCACGCTCGGCGTCATGCTCCAGGTCGGAGAGCGCCAGCACGTGCTGGGTGAGGTTCTCGATGTTCTCCTCGCCCAACTGCTGCCAGGAGGGCATCAGGCCGTTGCGGCCGCGGTGCAGGGTGGTCAGGATCTGCTCCGGTTCCCCGCCGTACAGCCAGTCGTCGTTGGTCAGGTTGGGGAAGCCGTAGCCGCCCTGGGCATTGGAGCCGTGGCACACCGCGCAGTTGTTGAGGTAGATGCGCTCGGCCACCTGCATCGCCTCGTCATCCCGGGCCAGCTCCGGGATCGGCACTTCCTGGTACTGGGCGAAGATCGGCGTGAAGCGCTCCTCGGCGCGCGCCACTTCCTCCTCCCACTGGCCCTCCTGGGTCCAGCCCAGCAGGCCGGCGAAGTTGCCCAGCCCGGGGTAGAGCAGCAGGTAACCCAGCGAGAAGATCACCGTGCCCACGTAGAGCTGGAACCACCAGCGCGGCAGCGGGTTGTCGTACTCCTCGATGCCGTCGGCGGCGTGACCGGTCGTCTCGACATTGCCCTCGGCGTCGGGGGTCTTGTCGGTTCTCCGGTTGGCATAGAGCAGCCAGAAGGCGATGCCGATGGAGCCCAGCGTGATGACGATGATCCAGGCGCTCCAGAAGCCGGAAAGGGAGTCATCCCAAAGATTGTTCATGTGTTCCTGTCTCCCCTGTCTTTTCGGGAATCGGCCTCGTCGCGGGAGGCGCTCTTGTCACGGTTCGGTTGCTCATCATCGTCGGCGAAGGGCAGGTTGGCCGCCTCGTCGAAATCCGGCTTGCGGCGCCGAGAGTAGGCCCACACGGTGATGCCGATGAAGGCCAGGATCAGCAGCCCGGTGATGATGCCGCGAAAGGTCCCGGTATCCATGTCAACGCGTGCCCTCGAGCACGGTGCCCAGCTGCTGCAGGTAGGCGACCAGGGCGGTGATCTCCTGCTGGCCGCGCACCTCGCTGGTGGCGTTCTCGATCTGCTCGTCGGTATAGGGAACGCCGAGGCTGCGCAGGGTCTCCATCTTCTTCGGCGTGTCGCGTCCGTCGAGGGTGCGCTCGAACAGCCAGGGGTAGGCCGGCATGATCGACTCCGGCACCACGTCACGGGGGTTGTACATGTGGGCACGGTGCCAGTCATCGCTGTAGCGGCCGCCGACGCGTGCCAGGTCCGGGCCGGTGCGCTTGGAGCCCCACAGGAAGTTGTGGTCATAGACCGACTCCCCCGCCACGCTGTAGTGGCCGTAGCGCTCGGTCTCGGCGCGGAACGGACGGATCATCTGCGAGTGGCAACCGACGCAGCCTTCGCGGCGATAGATGTCACGTCCCTCAAGCTCCAGGGCGGAGAGCGGGCGAAGCCCCTCCACCGGCTCGGTCGTCTGTTTCTGGAAGAACAGCGGCACGACCTCGGCCAGGCCGCCGAAACTGATCACCACCAGGATCAGCACGGCGAGCAGGCCGACGTTCTTTTCGACGATCTCGTGTCTCATTGGTGTCGGTTTCCCCGTTGGCTCAGGCAGTCTGCGGAAGCGGCTGGCGAGCGGTCTCGCTGCGCTTGACGGTCATGGTGACGTTGTAGGCCATGATCAGCATGCCAAGCACCCAGCACAGGCCGCCGATCAGGCGCACGATGTAGCCGGGGCCGCTGGCCTCGACGGACTCGATGAAGGTGTACATCAGGGTGCCGTCGGGGTTGATGGCACGCCACATCAGGCCCTGCAGGATGCCGTTGACCCACATGGAGGCGATGTAGAGCACGGTGCCGATGGTGGCCAGCCAGAAATGCACGGCGATCATGCCGACGGAGTACATCTCGGTACGGCCGAACAGGCGCGGGATCAGGTGGTACATGGAGCCGATCGTGATCATCGCCACCCAGCCCAGGGCGCCGGCGTGCACGTGGCCGATGGTCCAGTCGGTGTAGTGGGAGAGGGCGTTGACGGTCTTCACCGCCATCATCGGGCCCTCGAAGGTGGACATGCCGTAGAAGGAGAGCGCCACGACCAAAAAGCGCAGGGTTGGGTCGGTGCGCAGTTTGTGCCAGGCGCCCGAGAGGGTCATCATGCCGTTGATCATGCCGCCCCAGGAGGGGGCCAGCAGGATGATCGACATGATCATGCCCAGCGACTGGGCCCAGTTGGGCAGGGCGGTGTAGTGCAGGTGGTGCGGGCCGGCCCACATGTAGATCATGATCAACGCCCAGAAGTGGACGATGGAGAGCCGGTAGGAGTAGACCGGGCGCTCGGCCTGCTTGGGCACGAAGTAGTACATCATCCCCAGGAAGCCGGCGGTCAGGAAGAAGCCCACCGCGTTGTGGCCATACCACCACTGCACCATGGCGTCGATGGCGCCGGAGTAGATGGAGGTGGAGTACATGGCGGTGACCGGGATGGCGGCATTGTTGACGATGTGCAGCACCGCGACGGTCAGGATGAAGGCAGCGAAGAACCAGTTGGCCACGTAGATGTGCGACGTCTTGCGCTGCTTGATCGTCATCAGGAAGACGATGGCATAGCTCACCCAGACCACGGCGATCAGGATGTTGATCGGCCACTCCAGCTCGGCGTACTCCTTGGTGGTGGTGTAGCCCAGCGGCAGGGAGATCACCGCCGACAGGATCACCGCCTGCCAGCCCCAGAAGGTGAAGGCTGCCAGCTTGTCGGAGAACAGCCGCGTCTGGCAGGTGCGCTGAACCACGTAGTAGGAGGTGGCGAACAGCGCCGACCCGCCGAAGGCGAAGATCACGGCGTTGGTGTGGAGGGGGCGAAGACGGCCGAAGCTCGTCCAGGGCAGACCCAGGTTGAGTTGCGGCCATACCAGCTGTGCGGCGAGGATGACACCGAGGGTCATGCCCACGATGCCCCACACCACCGTCATGATCGCGAACTGCCGAACTACCTTGTAGTTGTAGGTCGGGTGTTCCAGTGCTGTGCTCATGTCAGGTTCCCATCGAATGCGGTATTGGGTTGCCCCGCGGCATTCTGCCTCGGGTCGGCCTCCCGCAGGATGATGCAGGTCAATTTCCAGCGGGAATTCTAGCGCAGCCCGGCCACAACCTGAACACGCCTAAGTGTTAATTCATGAACTCGAGAGGGCTCTGAGTGTCTAAATATTTCTTTAATGTCAGCGATCTGGTGTCTCCCGAACGGCTGCGCGAGCACCTGGTCGCAGGCGATCGCGGCGGCTGGCTGGTGGAGGGACTGGGGCCCCTCGAGGTGCGCGGCGAGGCAGGCGTCGGACGGCTGCTGATCGCGCATGGCGCGGGGGCCGGGCAGGATGCCGTGTTCATGGAGAGGCTGCGCGACAGCCTGGCCGAGGCGGGGGTCCAGACCCTCGCCATCGAGTTCGCCTACATGCAGCAGATGCGACGCGAGGCGCGTCGCCGACCCCCGCCCCGGGTCGATCATCTGGTCGAGGAACTGGCCGCCTGGTGCGACACCGTGTCGCATCCCTCGCTGGCCGCCCCGTGGCTCGGCGGCAAGTCCATGGGCGCCCGGGTCGCCAGCCTGCTTGCCGCCCGTGATCAGGCCGCGGGACTCGTGCTGTGCAGTTATCCCTTCCATCCGCCGGCCAGGCCGGAGCAGCTGCGCCTGTCCCACTGGCCATTGCTGACCTGTCCGACCCTGGTGGTGCAGGGCAGCCGCGACCCCTTCGGGACCCGGGAGGAGCTGGCCGGTCATGCGCTGCCCGACGTGGCCAGGGTGCACTGGCTCGAGGATGGCGACCATGACTGGAAGCCCAGGCGCGTCTCGGGGCGTGACCAGGGGCAACTGATCGCCGAGGCGGCCGGGAAGATTGCCGCCTTCATGGCCGAGCACGCATGATCCGCCGGCAAGTCGATGATATGGCGGTGGTTCTGCGATGAGTGGCCGGCAGTCGTGGCGATGCAAAAAGCATTGACATTGGGCGGCGCCCCTGTAGAATGCAGCGCCACGTGACCGGGGGTGGTTAGCTCAGCCGGGAGAGCACCAGCCTTACAAGCTGGGGGTCACAGGTTCGAACCCTGTACCACCCACCATCGCTTCGGCGATGCCCGATCATGTCGCAGGAAGAGAGCAGCGGACCGGTAGTTCAGTTGGTTAGAATGCCGGCCTGTCACGCCGGAGGTCGCGGGTTCGAGTCCCGTCCGGTCCGCCATCGTCTTTCGCCCTGCAGTCATCTTGTGGACCGGTAGTTCAGTCGGTTAGAATGCCGGCCTGTCACGCCGGAGGTCGCGGGTTCGAGTCCCGTCCGGTCCGCCACGATGGCCTGGCAGTTGCAGCACGCAGTTTGATGTTCGTGGGTGATTAGCTCAGTTGGTTAGAGCACCAGCCTCACATGCTGGGGGTCACTGGTTCGAGTCCGGTATCACCCACCATGCGGACCGGTAGTTCAGTCGGTTAGAATGCCGGCCTGTCACGCCGGAGGTCGCGGGTTCGAGTCCCGTCCGGTCCGCCATCACGAATTCCGAGCCCCGAGTCGAGAGACTCGGGGCTCTTTCGTGTGCGCCAGGCCTCCGAGTCCCCTGGCCGTGCCCGGTCGAGCCAGTCGACGACCAGCGGGAAGACCTCGCGGGCCGCCTGCGGGTGGGTCAGCATGTCCAGGTGGCCATAGTCGCGGATGAAGCCCTGGTCACGGCCCAGCAGCGCCAGGCGCTGCTCGTGGGGGCCGCACTCGCCGGCGAAGCGGGCCACGTCAGCGGGATGCCCCAGCGCCTGGTCGAGTCGCCCGGCAAGGTGCAGGGTGGGCGGCAGGCCCCCTTCGGCGAGGGCCGCGGTGTAGTCGAAGCCATCGCGGCTATCGACCCAGGCGCCTGGCCTCACCCAGTCGACGCCCTGGCGATGGCTGCCGGCATACTCGTCGTCACTTCCCCAGCGCAGCGCCCGCGCCGGCAGGTAGCCCCACAAGGCGCGAGCCAGCGGCGCCAGTCCCTTCCAGATCAGATCCACGTAGAGCAGTCGCTGAGGTGTCCAGCTGTGCACGCTGCGCTTGGTGCCGAAGTAGGCCTGGCGGGAGATTCTCGGGCGCAGTTCGGGATGGCGTGCCAGACTCGATGCTGCCAGCACGCCGCCCCAGGAGTGGGCGACCAGGTGCAGGCGTGGCGCCCCTGCCAGCGACAGGCAGGCCTCGACGGCGGCGGGCAGTTCCTCGACGATGACGTCCGTCTGGTCGATGTCGATACCGCGGGCAGGGCGCGGCGGCGCCTTGCCCCGCCCGCGCTGATCGGCGACGAAGACGTCGAAGCCCTGACGGGCCAGCCAGGGAGCGAAGCCCCTGCCGGAGCGGCTGTGGAAGATCCGTCCGGACTCGATGGCACCATGCCAGCAGAGCACGACGCCACGCTCAGGGCCTGCGGCGCGGAAGCGGCTGAGGTGAACGGCGCCGCGGGAGAGGGGCACTTCCCGATGGTCGGGGGCGAGGCGCTCGGGAGTCGAGATCATGGGGTCTCCGGCGATGGTCGGGATTGCCTGTCGAGCGCTGGCGTTGCACTCTGTTGGCGACAGTCATACAGTTGTTTGAATCTTGCCGCAAGCGAGGCCCGATACCGTGACATCCTATCCACACCTGTTCCGGCCGCTCGAGGTCGGCCACCTGACGCTACCCAATCGGGTGCTGATGGGCTCCATGCACACCAACCTCGAGGAGGCCCCCGGCGGCTTCGCGCGCCTGGCGGCCTTCTACGCCGAGCGTGCCCGTGAAGGCGTCGGCCTGATCGTCACCGGCGGCATCGCCCCCAACCCCGAGGGCGCCGTCTTCCAGGGCGCGGCGACCCTCCAGCGCCCCGAGCAGGTGGCGGAGCACCTCGGGGTGGTCGAGGCGGTGCACCGCGAGGGCGGACGGATCTGCCTGCAGATCCTGCATGCCGGCCGCTATGCCTACACGCCGGAGCCGGTGGCCCCCTCGCCGATCCAGGCGCCGATCAACCCCTTCGCGCCCAGGGAGCTGGGCGCCGGGGAGGTCGAGACCCAGATCGATGACTACGTGCGCTGCGCCGTCCTGGCCCGGGAGGCGGGTTACGATGGCATCGAGGTCATGGGCTCGGAGGGCTACCTGATCAACCAGTTCGTCTGCCCGCGCACCAACCGGCGCGATGACGACTGGGGCGGGAGCTTCGAGAACCGCATCCGTTTCCCGGTGGAGATCGTGCGCCGTATTCGCGCGGCAGTGGGCGACGACTTCCTGATCATCTTCCGCCTGTCGATGATCGACCTGGTCGAGGAGGGCAATACCCGGGAGGAGATTGTCGCCCTGGGCCGTGCCATCGAGGCAGCCGGTGCCGACCTGATCAACACCGGGATCGGCTGGCACGAGGCGCGGGTGCCGACCATCGTCACCAGCGTGCCCCGGGCCGCCTTCAGCGAGGTGACCCGTCGGATGCGGGCCGAGCTCTCCGTCCCGCTGATCACCACCAACCGCATCAACATGCCCGATGTGGCGGAGCGGCTGCTCGCCGAGGGGCACGCCGACATGGTCTCCATGGCCCGCCCCTTCCTCGCCGACCCGGCCTGGGTGACCAAGGCGGCGGAGGGGCGCAGCGACGAGATCAACACCTGCATCGCCTGTAACCAGGCCTGCCTGGATCACACCTTCCAGGGGCGGATCACGTCCTGCCTGGTCAACCCGCGTGCCTGCCACGAGACCGAACTGACCGTTCTGCCCGTCGAGGCACCCCGGGATATCGCCGTGGTGGGGGGAGGCCCGGCGGGACTGGCGGCGGCGGTCACCGCGGCGAGCCGGGGTCACCGGGTGACGCTGTTCGAGCGGGACACCGAGCTGGGTGGGCAGTTCAACTATGCACGGCGTATCCCCGGCAAGGAGGAGTTCGACGAGACCCTGCGCTACTACCGGGTGATGCTTGACAGGCACGGGGTGCGGGTCCGCCTCGGTGCCGAGGCGGATCTCCATGCCCTGCGTGACTTCGACGTGGTGGTACTGGCGACCGGGGTGCGCCCGCGTCGCCTCGAGCTGCCGGGTATCGAGCATCCGAAGACGATGAGCTACCCGGCCGCCATCATGCACCCCGAGCGTGTCGGACCGCGGGTGGCGATCATCGGGGCCGGCGGGATCGGCTTCGACGTGGCCGAGCTGCTGACCCATGTCGGCCACCCGGCACAGGACCTCGAGACCTGGTGCGACGAATGGGGCGTGGACCTGACGGTGGCCAGCCGTGGCGGGCTCAAGCCGCCGCAGCGTCCCGAGACGCCGCGTCGGGTGCATCTGCTGCAGCGCAAGACCTCCAAGCCCGGCAAGGGGCTCGGCAAGTCCACCGGCTGGGTGCACCGGGCGTCGCTGCGGCACCGGGGCGTCGAGGCCCTGGCCGGCTGCGAGTATGTCGGCATCGACGACGCGGGACTGCATATCCGCGTCGAGGGCGAGCCTCGCCTGCTCGAGGTGGACTCCATCGTGGTCTGTGCCGGGCAGGAACCGGTCCGCGAACTGCTGGAACCGCTCCAGGCGGCGGGCATCGAGGTGCATGTCATCGGTGGGGCGGACGAGGCCGCCGAGCTGGATGCCAAGCGCGCCATCGACCAGGGCACGCGGCTGGCTGCCCGACTGTGAGCCGGGCCCGGCCATGTCGGCGGGCAGCGTGCACGTAACGTTGAAACTGCACAATTCTTGCGCGAACCGGCCTCCTTTCTCGGGTTCTTAGGGGGGAGGGATTCCGAGCGTTGACTCGATCGGCAAACCGTTATCCGCTGATGCTGTCTACGCTGAGGAGTACCCACCCCGCGCCGCCTCTTCACCTCTGTCGGCGGGGATCCGGGCATACAGGAGGCATCGATGAGTATCTTCGATCATGTGCAGAATCGCTTCGAGCGTGTCCAGCAGGAAGAGATGAGCCTGCAGGAGTATTTGGAGCTCTGTCGCCAGGAGCCCGTGGCCTATGCCACCGCGGCGGAACGCATGCTGGAGGCCATCGGCGAGCCCGAGGTGATCGACACCGCCAAGGATTCGCGGCTATCGAGAATCTTCTCCAACAAGGTGATCCGCCGCTATCCGGCGTTCTCCGAGTTCTACGGCATGGAGGAGGCGATCGAGCAGATCGTTGCCTACTTCCGCCATGCCGCCCAGGGGCTCGAGGAACGCAAGCAGATCCTCTACCTGCTCGGGCCGGTGGGGGGTGGCAAGTCGTCACTCGCCGAGCGGCTCAAGCTGTTGATGGAGAAGGTGCCTTTCTATGCCATCAAGGGCTCGCCGGTCTACGAGTCGCCGCTGGGGCTCTTCTCCCCCGAGGAGGACGGCGAACTGCTCGAGAAGGAGTACGGCATCCCGCGGCGCTATCTCAAGAGCGTGATGTCGCCCTGGGCGGCCAAGCGCCTCAAGGAGTATGGCGGCGACATCTCGCAGTTCCGGGTGGTGCGCCTCTACCCCTCGCGACTCAACCAGATCGCCATCTCCAAGACCGAGCCGGGCGACGAGAACAACCAGGACATCTCCTCGCTGGTGGGCAAGGTGGACATCCGCCAGCTCGAGCTCTACTCCCAGGATGATCCGGACGCCTACAGCTTCTCCGGTGGCCTGTGCAAGGCCAACCAGGGGCTGATGGAGTTCATCGAGATGTTCAAGGCGCCGATCAAGGTGCTGCATCCGTTGCTCACCGCCACCCAGGAGGGCAACTACAACCCCACCGAGGGCATGGGGGCGATCCCCTTCGAGGGCATCGTGCTCGCCCACTCCAACGAGAGCGAGTGGCAGGCCTTCCGCAACAACCGCAACAACGAGGCCTTCCTCGACCGCGTCTACATCGTCAAGGTGCCCTACTGCCTGCGGGTCACCGAGGAGATCAACATCTACAAGAAGCTCCTCGAGCACTCCTCGCTGGCCGAGGCCCCCTGTGCGCCGGACACCCTGCGCATGCTGGCGCAGTTCTCGGTGCTCTCGCGGCTCAAGGAGCCGGAGAACTCCAGCATCTACTCCAAGATGCGGGTCTACGACGGCGAGAACCTCAAGGACACCGATCCCAAGGCGAAGTCGATCCAGGAGTATCGTGACGCCGCCGGGGTCGACGAGGGCATGGACGGGCTGTCGACGCGTTTCGCCTTCAAGATCCTCTCCAAGGTGTTCAACTTCGACAATCACGAGATCGCCGCCAACCCGGTGCACCTGCTCTACGTGCTCGAGCAGCGCCTGGAGCAGGAGCAGCTGCCCAAGGAGACCTTCGAGCGTTACCTGCGATTCATCAAGGAGTTCCTGGCGCCGCGCTACGTGGACTTCATCGGCAAGGAGATCCAGACCGCCTACCTGGAGTCCTATTCCGAATACGGCCAGAACATCTTCGACCGCTACGTGACCTATGCCGACTTCTGGATCCAGGACCAGGAGTACCGCGACCCCGAGACCGGCGAATTCCTCAATCGCCAGTCCCTCAACGAGGAGCTGGAGAAGATCGAGAAGCCGGCCGGCATCTCCAATCCCAAGGACTTCCGCCACGAGGTGGTCAACTTCGTGCTGCGGGCCCGGGCACAGAACAACGGCATGAACCCGAGCTGGCAGTCCTACGAGAAGCTCAAGGGGGTGATCGAGCAGAAGATGTTCGCCAACACCGAGGAGCTGCTGCCGGTGATCTCCTTCAACGCCAAGGCGTCGACGGCAGACCAGAAGAAGCACGAGGACTTCGTGGCACGCATGGTCGACCGCGGGTACACCGAGAAGCAGGTGCGCCTGCTCTCCGAGTGGTACCTGCGGGTGCGCAAGTCGCAGTAGGCGCGAGCGCCTGGCGCTCCGCCAGGCGAGCCATGGGTCGCACGGGGGCCGGCGCCCCCGGCGGCCGCGACCCGCGTCAAAGAGGAGGTCATCATGACCTATTTCATCGATCGACGGGCCAACGCCAAGCACAAGAGCGCGGTCAACCGGCAGCGCTTCCTCGATCGCTACCGCACCCATATCAAGCGCTCGGTGGAGGAGGCGGTGAACCGCCGCTCCATCACCGACATGGAGCGTGGCGAGAAGGTGTCGATCCCCGCTCGTGACATCTCCGAGCCGGTGTTCCAGCACGGTCCCGGGGGCAAGCGTACCATCGTCACCCCCGGCAACAAGGAGTTCGTCGAGGGCGATCGTCTGCGGCGCCCCGGTGGCGGTGGCGGCGGCGGTACCGGCGAGGGGGGTGCCTCGAACCAGGGCGAGGGGATGGACGAGTTCGCCTTCACGCTCTCCCGCGAGGAGTTCCTCGACTTCGTCTTCGACGGCCTGGAGCTTCCCCACCTGGAACGCAAGTCGCTGGTGGACCTCGACGAGGTGCGCCCGGTGCGGGCCGGGGTGTCGAAGGAGGGGGTGCCGGCGCGCATCAACATCGTGCGCTCCATGCGCGAGGCGCATGCCCGGCGCATCGCCATGCGGGCGCCTATCCGGCGTGCCCTGCGTGAGGCCCGGGAGGCGCTGGAGGAGGAGGAGACCAAGGACCCGGTACTGCGCAACCCGGCGCGGATCAATGAACTCAAGACCGAGATCGAGCGCCTCGAGAAGCGGCTGGAGTCGGTGCCCTTCATCGATACCTACGACCTGCGCTACAACAACCTGATCAACCAGCCGCAGCCCTCGAGCAAGGCGGTGATGTTCTGTGTGATGGACGTCTCGGGCTCCATGACCCAGGCCCACAAGGACATCGCCAAGCGCTTCTTCCTGCTGCTCTACCTGTTCCTCGAGCGTAACTACGAGAAGGTCGAGCTGGTCTTCGTTCGCCACCATACCGCGGCCAAGGAGGTCGACGAGGAGGAGTTCTTCTACTCCCGCGAGACCGGCGGCACCATCGTCTCCAGTGCCCTGACCCTGGTCGACGAGATCATTACCCGGCGCTACCCGCCGGGGCAGTGGAACCTCTACGTCGCCCAGGCCTCGGACGGCGACAACTGGGACGACGACTCGGTCACCTGCAGCGACCTGCTGATGAAGACCCTGATGCCGCGGCTGCAGTACTTCACCTATGTCGAGATCACGCCGCACGCCCACCAGGCGCTGTGGGAGGAGTACGAGTATGTGGCCGCGGAATTCCCCGAGCGCTTCGCCATGCGCCAGATCGTCGAGGCCGGCGACATCTATCCCGTGTTCCGTGAGCTGTTTCGGCGCCGTGTCGTTCAGTGAGACGTTCCAGGAGGCATCATGATCCGACGCAAGCCGATCGCCACCGGCTCCGACTGGAGCTTCGACATTCTCACCGAATTCGAGAGCGAGATCGCGCGTCTCGCCGACGAATATCGCCTGGACACCTACCCGAACCAGATCGAGATCATCACCACCGAGCAGATGATGGACGCCTACGCCAGCGTGGGCATGCCGGTGGGCTACCACCACTGGTCGTTCGGCAAGCAGTTCCTCGCCGTGGAGCAGGCCTACCGCCGGGGCCAGATGGGCCTGGCCTACGAACTGGTCATCAACTCCGACCCCTGCATCGCCTACCTGATGGAGGAGAACACCCTGATGATGCAGGTGCTGGTGATGGCCCATGCCTGCTACGGGCACAACTCCTTCTTCAAGGGCAACTACCTGTTCCGCACCTGGACCGATGCCAGCTCGATCATCGACTACCTGGTGTTTGCCAGGAAGTACATCGCCGAATGCGAGGAGCGCCACGGCGTCACGGCGGTGGAGCAGCTGCTCGACGCCTGCCACGCGCTGCAGAACTACGGGGTCGATCGCTACAAGCGGCCCTCGCCCATTTCCGCCGCCGAGGAGGCCCAGCGGCAGAAGGAGCGAGAGGAGTACCTGCAGGCGCAGGTCAATACCCTGTGGCGGACCATTCCCGGGCGCGAGCCCCTCGATACCCTGACCGGCGACGCCGACGAAGAGGATCCCCTGGGGCTGCACGAGGGAGGGCGCTACCCGGCCGAGCCCCAGGAAAACCTGCTCTACTTCATCGAGAAGAATGCCCCGCTGCTGGCACCCTGGCAGCGCGAGGTGGTGCGCATCGTTCGCAAGCTGGCGCAGTACTTCTATCCCCAGCGCCAGACCCAGGTGATGAACGAGGGCTGGGCGACCTTCTGGCACTACACCCTGATGAATCGGCTCTATGAGGAGGGCCTGGTGGACGAGGGGCTGATCCTGGAGTTCCTGCAGTCCCACACCGCGGTGGTCAGCCAGCCTGCCTTCGACAGCCCCTACTACGGGGGGATCAACCCCTATGCGCTGGGCTTTGCCATCTTCACCGATCTCAAGCGGATCTGCGAGGCGCCTACCGCCGAGGATCGCGAGTGGTTCCCCGATACGGCCGGCAGCGACTGGCGGGAGACCCTGGACTTCGCCATGCGCAACTTCAAGGACGAGTCCTTCATCCAGCAGTTCCTGTCGCCGAAGGTGATCCGCGACCTCAAGCTGTTCATGGTGGTGGACGATGACCAGGAGGAGATGCTGGAGGTGGCGGCGATCCACGACGAGCGCGGTTATCGACGCATCCGCGAGTCCCTCGCCACCCAGTATGCGCTCTCGGTGCGCGAGCCCAACATCCAGGTCTATTCCGCGGATATCCGCGGTGATCGCTCACTGACCCTGCGCCACGTGCAGGATAGCCGACGACCGCTGGCGCGCAGCGTCTATCCGGTGATCCGGCACCTCCACCAGTTGTGGGGCTTCCCGGTGAAGCTGGAGTCGGTGGAGGGTGATGAGGTGGTGCGACGCTACCACTGGCCCCTGCCCGACGAGGCGCGGCAGGAGTAGGCGAAAGGCGGTGGCCGAAATGACGGGACCCGCGCCGGTGCGCGGGTCCCGAGCCTGGAGGCCGGGCAGGGCCTCGCGGGGCGGATCAGCCCTGGGCAGTCCAGGACTGGCACCAGCCGGCCGGTTCCACGCTGTTCTGCGGGAAGAGCTGGCAGCCTTCGGTGTCGGCCTGGAAGAACATGCAGTTGTCGCAGCGCTCGCCTTCCTCGTAGGCCGGGTGATCGCTGGCGTCAGCCGCGTCCTCGACATAGTTCAGGGCCTGGGCCTGGTCGGCAGACGGGTCGAGACGGGGCAGGTCCTGGGCGAAAGCGGACTTGGACAGGATCCCGGCGCCCAGAGGCAGGGCGGTGAGCCCCAGCAGGCTGTTGCGCATGAAATCACGACGGCTTTGATTGGCCATGGTATCTCCTTGTCATCACGGTGTGGCGTCTTGTCACGGCAGGGCATGCGAGGATGCCCCTGTCCTTCATCGGGTGGTGGACCACCTCTTCACGGGTGGTGAGCCACCCTTGATCCGACAGAACCTGCGCTGCAGAGTTCGACTGCACCATGGTAGTGAAGTGCCCGACCCGGCGCTAACCCGGACATCGCCAGTGCGGCAATCGGTCGCGCCACCGGCAGACCGCTCAGAGGAGCCCTCCATGACCTTCACCCGCTTCGCCTCCCCCCTCGGTGAGATCCTGATCTGTGGCGACGAGCAGGGCCTGCGACGATTGGTGCTGGCCGCCGAGGAGGTTCCCGATCCCGTGGGGGCGCAGCGCGACGATGACGCCTTCCTCGATGCTCGGCAGCAGGTGCTGGCCTACCTGGATGGGCGGCGCCGCCACTTCAGCCTGACCCTGGCTCCGGGTGGCAGTGCGTTCCAGCGCCAGGTCTGGGCGGCGCTGCTGCGCATTCCCTACGGCGAGACCCGTACCTATGGTGATCTGGCGCGCCGGCTCGATCGCGAGGGCGCGGCTCGCGCCATCGGCGCGGCCAATGGCGCCAACCCCTTGCCCTTGCTGATCCCCTGTCATCGAGTGGTGGCGGCCGATGGCCTGGGTGGCTACAGTGGCGGACCGGCCCTCAAGCGTCGGCTCCTGACACTGGAAGCCGGGGCATGAGGGTTGGCGGATGCCGCCCGGGGGGGTGCCCTGCTATACTCGCGCCAGGTCCGGCGGCATCGCGGTCGACCGGGAAGCCTTTCTTGAGCAGGGGAGTGCCCGATGCAGAATGCCGTGATTCTGATCAACACCGACAAGGGGCAGGTCAAGTCGGTGGCCGAGCGGTTGGCCGATGTCGAGGGGATCAGCGAGGTCTATTCCACCTGCGGGCGCTACGACCTGGTGGCCATCGCCCGTACCCGTGACTTCGAGACGCTGGCCGAGCTGGTCACCGAGCGACTCAATGCCGTAGAGGGCATCCGTGACACCGAGACCCTCAATGCCATGCAGGTGCATTCGCGCCACGATCTGGAGACGATGTTCTCGCTCGGCTGGTAGCGGGGCACTTCCGCCTCGCCTGGCATCGGGTGTTCCCCCCCCCTTTCCATCGACTGGATGCGACACGCTCAAGGATGACACGCCGCCGAGTCCCCGTTCGTTCCCGCTGGCGCCGGCAGGTACGCCGCTTCGGCATCACGGCGCTGTTCGTGGTGGTCGCCGGCGGTCTCTGGTATTCCCAGGAGCGTGACCAGCGCGACAGGCTGGCGTGGATGGGAGTGCCCGAGTGGCAGACCCTCACCCCGACCAGTTTCCACCGCGTGCTGCGCAACGACGGCTTCCTGGTCGGCTGGTCCGACGTGCGGGTCAACCCGCTGTGGGTCAGCTACCTGCTGCACGAGGTGGACGAGCCACGGGCCGGGCAGCGGCCCGACTTTCGCCAGGACTGGCGCACCCTCTGGCCGATCGCCGCCGACAGCTATTTCGGCAGCGGCTACGATCGTGGCCATCTGGCCCCCAACTACGCCATTGCCGTGGTGCATGGGCCCGAGGCTCAGCAGCAGACCTTCCAGATGAGCAACATCTCCCCCCAGCGACCGGATCTCAACCGCCGCCTGTGGCAGCGTCTCGAGGAGGTGGTGATCGATCACTTCGTGCCGCGCTTCGGGGTGGTGCAGGTGATCACCGGGCCGGTGTTTCCCGAGCGCTTCCTCGACAACGTCACCAACCGGGTGGGGCTGGTGGAGATCCCCGCGGCCTTCTACAAGATCATCGTGGTGCCGGCCGAGACGCCCATGGCGCTGGCCTTCATCATGCCCCAGGAGGTGCGCGGTGACGAACCGCTCGACGATTACCTGGTGAGCATCGACGAGGTGGAGGCGCGCACCGGCCTGGACTTCTTTCCGCGGTTGCCCGAGGAGGTGGCCGAGGCCCTGGAGGGGAGTGTGGCGACCGAGGGCTGGGCGCTCGAGGAAGTGGCGCGGCTACCGGGCAGGTTCCAGTAGGCGTCGGGCAGGCACAAAAAAACCGCGATCCCTGTCGCGGTTTCCGCTATCTGGCGCCTGGCCATTCTCGCTCTGCATGACGCGGACACTGAAGTGTGGTGCCCAGGAGAGGACTTGAACCTCCACATCCGTAAGGATACTAGCACCTGAAGCTAGCGCGTCTACCAATTCCGCCACCTGGGCGCATCATGCTGTCGTCGTGTTCGCGGCATCCTCGAGGGATGGTGCCCAGGAGAGGACTTGAACCTCCACGTCCGTAAGGACACTAGCACCTGAAGCTAGCGCGTCTACCAATTCCGCCACCTGGGCGAACACGAGACTGTCGAGCTGACAAAGAGCGTGGGAGCGAACTCCCCGATACCTCGTCGACGTTCGGCGGGATATCGTTGGTGCCCAGAAGAGGACTTGAACCTCCACGTCCGTAAGGACACTAGCACCTGAAGCTAGCGCGTCTACCAATTCCGCCATCTGGGCAGGCGAGGCGTATGGTACCGAATTCTACGGCCAATGCAAGAGTGCCTGGACCATCGAAACGATTTAATGCTGGCAGGGCGCTGCTCGAATGCGTGCCCGAGGTTGGGTCGTGTCGCTGCCGGCGCTATACTGCGGCCATGACAATAGACCTCACCAGCAAGACCCCACGCCCGCGGCGCTGCTCAAGTGCCTTCACGAGGACGCTGCTCCCGATGCTGTCAAGGATGCCCTTCGCATGACCCACTGGACGCTCAGCGACGACCCCCACGCCAGCCGCGAGGCCCACAAGTACGACAACCCCGCTCCCAGTCGAGAGTATCTGCTGGCCCGGCTGGAGGAGGCCGGCAAGCCGATCACCCACGAGGCCATGAGCCGAATGCTGGGCCTGGAGGACGAGGAGCTGCAGGAGGCCGTGCGGCGACGGCTGGCGGCCATGGAGCGCGACGGCCAGGTGCTGCGTAACCGCCGGAGTGCCTATGCGCTGATCGACAAGCTCGACCTGGTCAAGGGCAAGGTGCTGGGCCATCGCGACGGCTTCGGCTTCCTGCTGCGCGAGGACGGCAAGAAGCCGGACCTGGTGCTGCCGCCGCGACAGATGCGGCGCGTCTTCCACGGCGACTACGTGCTGGCGCGCATCAGCGGCCGCGACCGCCGAGGTCGTGACGAGGCGACCATCGCCGAGGTGCTCTCCCACAACACCCAGACCATCGTCGGCGTCTACCGCGAGAACACCCCCGAGTTCGGGGTGCTGATCCCCGAGAATCCGCGCATCACCCAGGAGGTGATCATCCCGCACAGCGCCTGCGGCGGGGCGAAGGATGGCCAGGTGATCTCGGCGAAGATCGTCCAGCAGCCCGAGACCCGGGTACAGCCGGTGGGCGAGGTGGTCGAGGTGCTGGGCGAACGCATGGATCCCGGGATGGAGATCGATATCGCCATCCGCAGCTACGAGATCCCCGCCGAGTTTCCGCCGGAGGTCCACGACCAGATCGCCGGCATGTCCGCCGCGGTGGCCGAGGACGACAAGCACCGTCGCATCGACCTGCGCGACGTGCCGCTGGTGACCATCGACGACGAGAGCGCCAAGGACTTCGACGATGCGGTCTGTGCCTGGAAGACCCGGTCCGGCAGCTGGAAGCTGCTGGTGGCCATCGCCGACGTCTCCCACTACGTGCGGCCGGGCAGTGCCCTGGACCAGGAGGCGATCCGCCGCGGCAACTCGGTCTACTTCCCCGGGCAGGTGGTGCCGATGCTGCCGGAGCTGCTCTCCAACGGGCTCTGCTCCCTGAACCCGGCCGTCGACCGGCTGGCCCTGGTCTGCGAGATGAACATCTCCCAGAGTGGCGCCATCAGCCGCTACCGCTTCTACGAGGCGGTGTTCCAGTCCCATGCGCGCCTCACCTACAACAAGGTGGCGGCGATCCTCGACGAGGACGACCCGGCCGGCGATGCGCTGCGCGAGGAGCATCGCGAGCTGGTGCCCTCGTTGAAGAACCTGCATGCCCTCTATCGGGTGCTGCGCGAGGCTCGGGAGGCGCGTGGCGCCATCGACTTCGAGACCACCGAGACCGCCATCGTCTTCAACGACGAGCGCAAGATCGAGCAGATCGTCCCGCGCAGCCGCAACGATGCCCACAAGATCATCGAGGAGTGCATGCTGGCGGCCAACGTCGCCACGGCTCGCTTCCTCGACAAGCACGACCTGCCGGCGCTCTACCGGATCCACGAGCGACCCTCGCCGGAGCGGCTGGACAAGCTGCGGCTGTTCCTGGCCGAACTGGGCCTGTCGGTGGGCGGCGGAGACGAGCCCACCCCCCAGCACTACCAGGAACTGGCCGAGGTGATCCGCGACCGTCCGGACGCCGACGTCATCCAGACGGTGATGCTGCGCTCCATGAGCCAGGCAGTCTACTCGCCCCATAACGAGGGCCACTTCGGCCTGGCCTATCCGGCCTACGCCCACTTCACCTCGCCGATCCGCCGCTATCCGGACCTGCTGGTGCACCGCGCCATCCGCTCGGTGATTCGCGGACCGCGCAAGACCAATACCGTGCTGCGCGCCGACGACGCCAAGGTGGAGCCGCCCAGCAAGTGGTGCCCCTACACCTTCGAGCAGATGCTCGAGCTCGGCGAGCACTGCTCGATGACCGAGCGGCGTGCCGACGACGCCACCCGCGACGTGGAGGACTGGCTCAAGTGCGAGTTCATGTCCGACAAGCTGGGCGAGGTCTATGACGGCTCCATCGCCTCGGTGACCCAGTTCGGCATCTTCGTGCGCCTCGACGAGGTCTATGTGGAAGGGCTGGTGCATGTCACCTCGCTGCCCTCCGACTACTACCACTACGAGCCGGAGAAGCACCGCCTCAAGGGCGAGCGCTCGGGCATGAGCTACCGGCTGGGGGATGGCGTCACCGTCCAGGTGGCCCGCGTCGACCTCAATGACCGCAAGATCGATTTCGAACTGGCCGACGACAAGCCGCGCCCGAAGCGCCAGCCCCGCAAGCGCCGCGCTGCCGGCGAGGGTGCCTCCGCCTCCCCGGAGGTCGCCGGTGCCGGCAAGGATGACAAGGGGGGCAAGGGCAGCAGGCGTCGCCGCGGGTCGCGCAAGCCCCGTGCCCGCAGCCGATGACGACGGGACGCAAGGGGCGGCATCGTGACATGAAGCGGGGGGCGGCTCGCCGCTCCCCGTCGGTGCCGGGTGGTCTCGAGGCCGTGTTCGGCGTGCATGCAGTGCGCGCCCTGATGGACCGTGGCGAGATGCCGCGGACGCTGTGGGTCCAGGAGGGGGACGCCGGCCAGCGCCTGGCCGAGCTGGTCGAGGCGGCGCGCCGGGGCGGTGCCCGTGTTCAGGTGCTGCCCCGCGACGAGCTTGACCGGCTGGCCCAGGGGGCGGCCCATCAGGGGGTCGTCGCCTTCTGCCCGCCGCTCTCGCCCGAGGGTGAGGCATCGCTGTGGCTGAAGCTCGAGGCCTGGCCCGGTGACGCCTCGCCGCCGCTGCTGCTGGTGCTCGACGGGGTCACCGACGTGCACAACTTCGGCGCCTGCCTGCGCTCCGCCGATGCCGCCGGCGCCCACGGGGTGATCGTGCCCCGGGACAAGGCCGCGCCCCTCAATGCCACGGTGCGCAAGGTGGCCTGCGGGGCCGCCGAGAGCATGCCCGTCTACCAGGTCACCAACCTGGCCCGCGCCATGGCCAGGCTCAAGGCGCTCGGTGTCTGGATCACCGGTACCGCCGGCGAGGCCGAGGCGATGCTCTACGAGGCCGACCTCACCGGCCCCACGGCACTGGTCATGGGCGCCGAGGGCAAGGGCATGCGCCGCCTGACCCGCGAGGCCTGCGACCAGCTGGTCAAGCTGCCCATGGCCGGCAGCGTCTCCAGCCTCAATGTCTCGGTGGCGACCGGCATCTGCCTGTTCGAGGCGGTGCGGCAGCGCCGCGGCTGAGGCGCTTGCCAGGTGCGCTGCTAATCTATAACATGTCCGCGCCCGTTCGTCCGTCGAGCGGGCATCGGCTGTTGCAGTCGATACCCTGTGTGGTCAAGAGTCTTTGACAATCACTCCTTGCTTCCCCGGAGCTCAGGCCTCCCGCGGAAGCTGCCAAACCGCAAGGAGATCCCATGCGTCACTACGAAATCGTGTTCATGGTCCACCCGGACCAGAGCGAGCAGGTACCGGCGATGGTCGAGCGCTACACCAGCCTCGTCACCGAGAACGGTGGTACCGTGCATCGCCTCGAGGATTGGGGCCGCCGCCACCTGGCCTACCCGATCAACAAGATCCACAAGGCTCACTACGTGCTGATGAACGTCGAGTGCGCGGGCGAGACCCTCGATGAGATCGAGAACATCTTCCGCTTCAACGACGCCATCATTCGCAGCCTGGTGGTGCGTTGCAAGGAAGCTGTCACCGAGGCTTCGCCGATGATGAAGCCGGCGGAAGAGAAGCGTGCCCGTCGCGACGAAAAGCCGCGCAGCGCCGAAACCGCCTGAGCCCACCCATCGCACGTTTGAAGGAGTCTTTCCATGGCACGCTTTTTCCGTCGCCGCAAGTTCTGCCGTTTCACCGCTGAAGGCGTGAAGCAGATCGATTACAAGGACCTGGACACGCTCAAGGCCTATATCACCGAGACCGGCAAGATCGTTCCCAGCCGTATCACCGGGACCAAGGCCCGTTACCAGCGCCAGCTGTCCACCGCCATCAAGCGGGCCCGCTACCTGGCGCTGCTGCCCTACACCGACAGCCACCAGTAAGAACGCGACGTGATGCTGCCGATCGCCCGCTGGATGATGCGGGGCACACCCCATGCCGTTGGCGGGGCGGCCCTGGCGTCATTCATCCCCTGGCTGTTCTGGCTGGGGGCCGCCATCGCGGCACTGGTCACCCTGCGGCGCGGCCTGGCTCCGGCCATGCCGGTGATCGTCGCCGCCGCGGTTCCGGCCGGCTGGTGGTGGACCCAGGGTGACGCCATTCCGCTGGCCAGCATCCTGCTGGTCACCCTGATGGCGGTGGTGCTGCGCTCCCGCATGCGCTGGAGCGAGGCATTGATCGCTGGCGTGCTGGCCGGGGCGGCCATGATCCAGCTGGGCGTCTTCCTGCCGCCCGGCGGGGCCGGCCCCATGCTGGAACAACTGCGCCAGGGCTCGGCCGAGGTCGATGGCCTGCTTCGCGAACTCGCCGCCCAGGGGTTCGACACCGACCAGCTGGCGGCACTGCTGATCAGCGGTGTCACCGGCCTGGTCGTGCTGCTGGCGGCCGTGGCATGCCTGGCGCTGGCACGCGGCTGGCAGGCGGGGCTCTACAACCCCGGCGGTTTTCGCGAGGAGTTCCACGGCCTGCGCCTGGCGACCCGGGAGCTCGCCATACTGGTGGTGCTCGGGGTGGTGGGCATGGTGCTGGGAATCCCGGCGCTGGGCCTGCTGGCCTGGGTGCCGCTGCTGGTGACAGGCATCGCGCTGGTTCACGGTTTCATCGGATTGAAGGGAATGAACGGGCTGTGGCTGGTAGCCTTCTATGTGCTGCTGATCACTACCTGGCCCATGATTCTCATCGTGCTGCTGCTGGCCTTCATCGATACGTTCGCGGATTTCCGCGCACGACTGGCCAGAAGCGACTGACAAGAGGTTAACGAGATGGAAGTCATTCTGCTCGACAAGATTGGCAAGCTGGGCGGTCTGGGTGACAAGGTCACCGTCAAGCCCGGTTATGGCCGCAACTACCTGGTGCCCTACGGCCTGGCCGTGCCGGCCACCAGGGACAACGTGGCGGCCTTCGAGGCCCAGCGTTCCGAGCTCGAGGCCCAGGCCGCCGAGCGCAAGGCCGTCGCCGAGGCTCGCGCCGCCCAGCTGGGCGAGATCGAGCTGTCGCTGGTGGCCAAGGCCGGTGACGAGGGCAAGCTGTTCGGCTCCATCGGCCCGCGTGATCTGGCCGAGGCCATCGCCTCCGCCGGCATCGACGTCGCCAAGAGCGAAGTCCGCATGCCGGAAGGCCCGATCCGCGCCACCGGCGAGTACGACATCGATCTGCACCTGCATGCCGAAGTCGACGCCACCGTGCGCGTGGTGGTCGTGGCCGAGTAAGCCTGCCTCCATCACCAGCACCCCCGGGGGCGCGAGGGAATCTTCCTCGCGCCCCTTTTTGATGGGCGCGGCGCTGGACTCGCGGTCCGGAGGGGGCAACCACGAGCCTGGCCGGCCAGTTAGACATTGGTAGTAATATTACATTTTCTTTTTTGCATCATCGGACTTAAACGATTAAGTTTGCGTCATGGCCTGTCGCACGTCCCGGAGCGACGGGTCGGTCGAGAGGGTTGCGGGTGGTGTGTGCCGCCAGGAAACTTAAACGATACAGTTTCCGGCTCCCCCCCTTTCCCTGCGAAAACAACCATAAAAGGATTCGCTTCGATGAAGACTGCCATGCTCAGATCCCCCCTCGTCGCCGCCGTCGCCGTGGCCAGCCTCGGCATGACTGGAGTCGCCGGCGCCGACACCCACCTCGGCCTGGAGGAGCGTCTGGCCGAGCTGGAAACCCGCATTGCCGCCGCCGAGCGGCGCGCCGATAACGCCGAACAGCGAGCGGAACTGGCCGAGGCCCAGGCCGAGGGGCGGCTGTCCGCCGACGAGGTCGAGGCGCGCCTCGCCAGGGTCGAGCGCCAGGCCAGCGGCGAGGAGGGCTTCTCCTTCAACGCTTATGCCCGCTCGGGGCTGCTGCTGGGCGAGGATGGCAAGAGTATTTCCGGCGGCCCCTACGTCACTCCCGCCGGCTCGCTGGGCGGCGCCGTGGGACGCCTGGGCAACGAGGGGGACACCTATGTCGAGGGCATCTTCAACTACCGGATGCGCTACGACAACGGCGCCCGGGCCCACTACCGGATGATGCTGGCCGACTCCGTCAGTACCAGCAACGACTGGACCGCCGACGAGTCGAACCTCAACGTGCGCCAGGTCTATGCCGAGTTCAGCGACCTGCCGAGCTTCACCGGGGCCTTCGAGAACGCCTCGATCTGGGCCGGCAAGCGCTTCGATCGCGACAACTTCGACATCCACTGGATCGACAGCGACTTCACCTTCCTGGCCGGTACCGGCGCGGGCATCTACGACATGCAGCTGGCCGATAACTGGACCTCCAACCTGTCGCTCTACGGCCGCAGCTTCAGCGACTTCGACATCGTCGGCAGCGAGGACCCGGGCAGTACCGACAGCCTGATCCTCACCTCGAACAACTACGTCGGCAACTGGCAGTTCATGGTCAGCGGCCTCTCCGCCGCCGACAACGACGAGCGTGCGCTCGAGAGCGGCGACAGTGCCGCCGACAGCGGCTTCCATACCATGGTGGCCTACCACGGCGACAGCTTCTTCGGCCTGGGTGAGGGCAACTTCAAGGCGGCACTGATCCACGGCCAGGGCCTGGGTGCCGAGGCCAAGGTGCTGGGTGCCGACGGCAGCCTCACCGAGGACGCCCAGGCGACCCGCCTCGGTATCTACGGCACCACCTACCTGGCACCCAGCTGGCGCGTGGCGCCCTCGATCCTCGCCGAGGCGAGCAAGGACCGCTACGTCGCCGGCGACGACTACAAGTGGGCCGGCCTCAACGTGCGCCTGGCCAACGAGCTGACCCGGAACTTCGAGATGCAGTACGAGGCCAGCTACCAGTTCATGGACCTCGACCCCCAGGGCTTCGACGGCCGCAATGCCGTCAGCGGTGACTTCGGCAAGCTGACCGTGGCGCCCACCTTCAAGCCCCAGGTCGGCGGCTTCTGGCAGCGCCCCGAGGTCCGCCTCTTCGCCTCCTATACGGACTGGTCGGACGAGCTCAACGACTATGGCGCCAGCTCCTTCGGCAGCGATGGCTTCATGGGCGGGCAGTGGAGTTTCGGCGTCCAGACCGAAGTCTGGTTCTGACGGCACCGGCCCGGCGCCTGCCGGGCCGCTGCCGGGCCTGCTGTTTCGATCCTTTCCCGCGCCCGATCACGGGCGCGGGCTTTTGCCGACCTGCGGGAGTGGGGTGGACCCCGCCCTTCGGGTAGAATGGCTTCGCCCGTTCCCCTGCAGGTTGCCAAGTGATGACCGACACCCTCGAGCTCGACAAGGAAACCGCCGCCCTCAAGGTGCCACCCCACTCCCTGGAGGCCGAGCAGTCGGTGCTCGGTGGCCTGATGCTCGACAACGCCGCCTGGGACAACGTTGCCGACCGCCTGGTATCGGATGACTTCTACCGCTACGAGCACCGCCTGATCTTCAACGTCATGGCGGGGCTCGCCGAGGGGGCGCGTCCACTGGACGTGGTGACGCTCTCCGAGGCGCTGGAGGGGCGCGACCAGCTCGATACCGTGGGCGGGCTGGCCTACCTGGCCGAGCTGGCCCGCAACACCCCCTCGGCGAGCAACATCCGCGCCTACGCCGATATCGTTCGCGAGCGGGCCACGCTGCGCAAGTTGATCCGCGCCGCCAGCCAGATCGCCGACGGCGCCTTCAGCCCCCAGGGGCGGCCGGCCGACGAGCTGGTCGACGAGGCCGAGCGGCTGGTCTTCCAGATCAGCGAGGAGCGCCCCAAGTCGGGCGGCCCCATCGGCATGAGCGAGCTGCTGGCCAAGGCGGTGGACCGCATCGACGAGCTGTTCAACATGCAGGGGGAGTTCACCGGTCTCTCCACCGGCTTCCGCGACCTGGACGAGATGACCTCCGGCCTGCAGCCCTCGGACCTGGTGATCATTGCCGGGCGCCCCTCCATGGGCAAGACCACCTTCGCCATGAACCTGGTGGAGCATGCGGTGATCGCCAGTGACAAGCCGGTGATCGTCTTCTCCATGGAGATGCCCGCCGATGCGCTGATGCTGCGCATGCTCTCCTCGCTGGGGCGCATCGACCAGACCCGGGTGCGTACCGGCCAGCTGGAGGACGAGGACTGGCCGCGTCTCACCTCGGCGGTCAACCTGCTCAAGGACAAGCAGCTGTTCATCGACGACACCGCGGCGCTGTCGCCCAACGAGATGCGCTCGCGGGTCCGGCGGCTGGTCCGCGAGCACGGCAACGTCGGCCTGATCATGATCGACTACCTGCAGCTGATGCAGATTCCGGGGTTCTCGGAGAACCGCACCGGCGAGATCTCCGAGATCTCGCGCTCGATGAAGGGGCTGGCCAAGGAGTTCGGCTGTCCGGTGATCTGTCTTTCCCAGCTCAACCGCTCCCTGGAGCAGCGCCCCAACAAGCGCCCGGTGATGTCTGACCTGCGCGAGTCCGGCGCCATCGAGCAGGATGCCGACGTGATCGCCTTCGTCTATCGCGACGAGGTCTACAATCCGGATAACCCGGACAACCAGGGGCTGGCCGAGCTGATCATCGGCAAGCAGCGTAACGGTCCCATCGGCACCGTGCACATGGCCTTCATCGGCAAGTACACGCGCTTCGAGGACCTGGCGCCGGACAGCTACGGCGGCGGCTTCGGCGAGTAGGCGCGCCCTTGAGTCCGGCCGCCGGCCCCGTATAATGCCCACCCCCCCGACACAGCAGCTTGACCCACAGGAAGGAGGCAGCATGGCAGGCGGATTCCGACGCGGCAATCGCCGTCGTACCCCGAAACTCGAGGCCCGCGGCGAGCTCCAGGCCCTGGAGCGCGAAGGCCCCTTCAAGGAGTGGCTGGGCATGCCGGACCTCTACCGTTACCACCTCGTGGTGGACGGCGAGAGCTACAGCTACCAGACCGAGGATGCCGAGTTGCCGGTGCAGGTCGGTGACCGGGTGGTGTTCCGCTACAAGGAGACCAAGGCCGGTAACTGGGTCGACCGCAATTCCCTGGGCAAGGCCATCGATCCCGCCGATTACCAGTGAGTCCGGAACCTGACGCATCGGTCAGGGTCACAGTACGATAACGTCGGGTACGCGACACCGTCATCGGGCGCAGCCATGCTGTGCCCTGTTCGTATCCTGTATCCGTCACCGTGATGCGACGTCCGAGCACGTCGCCTGTGACCCTGGAGGGAACCATGGATTTCAACGACCTCAAGGCCTTCGTGGCCAGCCGTGACAACTTCGAGATCCGCGTGATCGGCCACGCCGGCAGCCATGTCTACCAGGTGGAACTGGAGGACGTGGAGGGGGGCCGCCATATGCTGACCCGTTCCGGCAAGCCGGTGCTGTTCCGCAACCTCGAGGATGTCTACCTGGAGCTCAAGCGGGCCGGCATTCACCGCGCCTACCTGGTTCAGCAGGTGCCCCATGACGAGGTGATCGGCCGCGAGGCCCACTATCAGGACCCGCTGACCTCGCGCATGCCGCTGGTGTTCTGAAGCGGCGCCCTCGTCCCTCATCCCTTCCGCCGCCTCTCGAGCCAGCGCCCCAGGCGCAGCCGGCGGCGGGCGAACCATCCATAGCCCGCATCCATCAGCGGCGCGATCCCCGGCAGGCAGCTCAGCCACACCAGCCGACGATGGCCGAGCACGGCATAGAGCGCGCGGCTGGCGTCCATGCCGATGAACCAGCGCCCATCGGCGTCGCTCAGGTGCAGCCGGCCCATCATCCCCTCGAAGGTCTTCCCCAGCGCCTCGGCATCGAAGCCGGGCGCCTGGATATCCACCAGCACGACCCGCTCACGGCGCGGATGGCGTGACAGCCAGGCCACTTCCCGCCGGCAGAGGGGGCAGTGGCCGTCGTGGTAGAGGGTCACGGGCGCCCTGGCGCCCAGGGTGTCACGTCGGTTCATGCGCTGTTCTCCTGTCGATACCCGGCCAGATGGCGGGCCCTCTCCTCGTCGGCCTGCCAGGCGCTCGGCCTCGGGGATCAGCGCCTGGGTGTTGTCGGGATCATCCAGGGCGCTGTAGTGGACACGCAGGCCTCGCTCGCGCCGTTCCTCGGCGAAGTGGCGCATGGCCGACAGCATCATGGCGATCTTCTGGGGGTGGTGGGGCACGTAGCGACCCTCGGCGGCCACCTCGCAGAGGGCCACCATGCTGCCGTCGGGAAGGTCGGCGAGGCTGGCCAGGTCGTGGCTGAGCTGGTCGCCGAGTACCAGCACGAGGGGAGTGGTCATGGTTCGCCTCAAGTTGTACAAATTATCCTGATAGTACAACTTAATCCGGCTTCCCGGCGAGACTCCTGATAGACTGTCGATCCATTGCCCGTCATCGACCCGGAGGAGCCTCGCGCAATGACCTCACCCAACGTGGAGCCGCAACCGACCGACCTGGATACGCCCGGCAGCGGGCGCCTGGCCCATGCGCCGGCCGACCATCCCCCGGTGGCCAGGCCGAAGGTGGGCGTGCTGCTGGCCAACCTGGGCACGCCGGATGCCACCGATTACTGGTCGATGCGACGCTACCTGAGCGAGTTCCTCTCCGACAAGCGGGTGGTCGACTACCCGAGCTGGAAGTGGCAGCCGCTGCTGCAGCTGATCATCCTCTCCCGGCGGCCCTTCAAGTCCGGCGCGGCCTATCGCGGTATCTGGAACACCGAGAAGGACGAGAGCCCGCTGTTGACCATCACCCGGGAGCAGACCCGCAAGGTGGCCGAGGGGCTCCATGCGCTTTACGGCGACCAGGTGGTGGTGGACTTCTGCATGCGCTATGGCAACCCTTCCACCGACAGCGTGCTGCGCGGCATGCAGGCGGCGGGGTGCGAGCGGATCCTGTTCTTCCCGCTCTACCCCCAGTACGCCTCGCCGACCACCGCCACGGCCAACGACCAGGCCTTCCGCACCCTGATGAAGCTCAAGTGGCAGCCCGCCGTGCGCACGGTGCCGTCCTACTTCGACCATCCCGACTACATCGCCGCCCTGGCCAGCTCGGTGCGCGAGGCCTGCGATACGGCGGACACGCCCCCGGAGGTGCTGGTGGCCTCCTACCACGGCGTGCCCAAGCGCTTCTTGATGGAGGGCGACCCCTATCACTGCCAGTGCCAGAAGACCACGCGACTGCTGAGGGAGGCGCTGGGCTGGGCTCCGGACGAGGTGCAGACGGCCTTCCAGTCCAAGTTCGGGCCCGAGGAGTGGGTGGGGCCGGCCACCGTGGAGCATGTCGCCGAACTGGCCCGCCAGGGGAAGAAGCACATCGCGGTGATCTCGCCGGCCTTTGCCTCGGACTGCGTGGAGACCCTGGAGGAGATCGAAGAGGAGATCCGCGAGGCCTACCTCGAGGCCGGCGGCGAGACCTTCACCTACATTCCCTGCCTCAACGACCGCGACGACCATATCGCCGCCTTGCTGGCGGTGATCCGCAACGAGCTCTCGGGGTGGTGCCCGGCCCGGTGATCGCCGGGCTCAGCTCGGCAGCCTGGGGCGCTTGCGCTGGCGGCGCGTCCTCCAGGGGTGGCGGGCCTTGGCGGGGCGCGCTACCCGGCTCTGGCCGACATCCTCGTCACGGAACTCCGGGGTGGAGCCCCGGGTGCCGGTGATGAAGCGCAGGTGCATGTGCAGGCCGGTCTTGGCCAGCATGTGGCCGGTCACCGGGGCCGAGATGAACAGGAACAGGGTGATCAGCAGCTCCTGGACGTGGAACTCGCGCAGGGTGATGGTGAAGTAGAGCATCGAGGCGATCAGCACGCAGCCGATGCCCAGGGTGGTGCCCTTGGTGGGGCCGTGGAGGCGCATGAAGAAGTCCTTGAACTGCAGCATGCCCAGCGAACCGGTGAAGGCGAAGATGCCGCCGGCCACCAGCAGGAAGGCGATCACGCCCTCGGCGATAACGTAGAACGTCATGTCGGGCTCCTCACTCGATGATATCGCCGCGCAGCAGGTAACGGCAGATGGCCATGGTGCTGACGAAGCCGAGCATGGCGATCAGCATCGCCGCCTCGAAGTAGGTCTTGGTGTTGAGCCACAGCCCGAGCAGCACGATCAGCGCGATGGAGTTCACGTAGAGGGTGTCCAGGGCGAGCAGGCGGTCGGGAATGTCAGGACCGATCGCCAGGCGGTAGATGTTCATCGCCATGGCCAGCACGATCAGCATCAGGCTGATCAGCAGTGCGGTGTCTAGCATTCGAAGATCTCCTTGAGCGGCCGCTCGTAGTGGTCGCGGATCTCGCGGATGATGGCCTGCTCGTCGTGCATGTCCAGCACATGGATCAGCAGCGAGGAGCCGTCCAGGCGCAGATTGGTGGAGACGGTGCCGGGGGTCATGGTGATGGTGTTGGCCAGCAGGGTGATGGTCAGCCTGTCCTTGACCTCCAGCGGGTACTCGATGAAGCCGGGGTGTGGCTCGCGGCGGGGCGTGAGGATCAGCAGGCTGACATGGATATTGGCCTTGACGATATCCCACAGCACCAGCAGCACGAAGCGCACCAGCTTGATGGGGTGCCTCACACGCGGCAGTGGCTCCCAGAAGCCGCGGGTCAACAGCGGGATGCCCACGGCGAGGAGGGTGCCGAGCAGCAGCTGCCCCGGTTCGATGCTGCGCACCATCAGCAGCCAGACCGTCAGCAATACCAGCGACAGGGTGGGGGTGGGCACCAGGCGGGAGAGCGTGCTCATCGGGCGTCTTCCTCCAGCTGCTGGAACTGCGCCATGTGGCGTACGGCCTCGTCACCGAACAGCTGGGCCACCGGGGCGGCCGGGTCGGCGAGCTGGGCCGCGGTGGCGCGGGTGTAGTCGCTCACCGGACCGCCGAAGCCCACCAGCAGCGGGGCACTGGCCAGCAGCCAGAGCACCCCGGCGAGCTGGGCACGGCTGACACGGCCGGCGGCCACCTCGCCCTTGTAGCTGGCCCAGAAGAACACCGAGCCGGCTCGCGACATGGCGATCAGTGCGCAGAGCCCCGCCAGCAGCAGCAGCGGCCAGAGCCATGCCCGGGCACTGCCCTCGACGGCCTGCATCAGCAGGAGCTTGCCCAGCGCCCCGGCCAGGGGCGGCAGGCCGGCCACCGCCACGGCGGCGATCAGGAACAGGCCGCCCAGCAGGTGGCGCTGGTGCAGGCGGCGGGCGCGCACCAGGCGGGTCCCGGCCTTGCCCCGCTGCTGGCCGATCAACTCGGCGATCAGGTAGAGGGCGCCGCAGATCAGGGTGGTATGGGGCAGGTAGTAGAGCAGGGCGGTGGTGACTTCCGGTGTGGCGAGGGCGGTGCCGGCCAGCAGGGTGCCCACCGAGACCAGCACCAGGTAGGCGACCAGGGGGCGCAGGTCGCGGGCGGCCAGCACGCCGACCCCGGCCAGCAGGATGGTGGCGAGGCCCGACCACCAGAGCCAGGCGGCGATCGGCTCGGCGGCCGGGCTGTCGGCGAAGATCAGCGACTGTACCCGCAGGATGGCATAGAGCCCGACCTTGGTCATGATGGCGAACAGGGCCGCCACCGGGGCGGGGGCCGACGAGTAGGTGCGCGGCAGCCAGAAGTAGAGCGGCAGCAGTGCCGCCTTGAGGCTGAAGACCACGACCAGCAGCAGGGCGCCGGCGGTGACCAGCGCCACCTCGTCACCGGACATGGCGGCGATGCGACGGGCCATGTCGGCCATGTTGAGGGTGCCGGTGGCACCGTAGAGCACCCCCAGCGCCACCAGGAACAGTGCCGAGCCGGCCAGGTTGAGGATCACGTAGTGCAGGCCGGCGCCGACCCGTGCCTTGCCGCCGCCATGCATCAGCAGCGCATAGGAGGCCAGCAGCAGGATCTCGAAGAAGACGAAGAGATTGAACAGGTCCCCGGTGAGGAAGGCGCCATTGAGGCCCATCAGCTGCAGCTGGAAGAGGCCGTGGAAGTGGCTGCCGCGGGCGTCGTCGCCGGCGCAGGCGAACAGCACGCAGCCCAGTGCCAGCACCGAGGTCAGGGTCAGCATCATCGCCGAGAGGCGGTCGAGCATCAGCACGATACCGAAGGGGGCCTGCCAGTTGCCCAGGGCATAGAAGGTCAGCTCGCCGCTGCCCGCCCGCGTCAGCAGCCAGGCGCTGAGCGCCACCAGGGTGGCGGTCAGCATCACGCTGGCGCGGCGCTGGGTATCGTCGCTGGCCCTGCCGGACAGCAGCAGGCCCATGGCGCCGATCAGCGGCAGCAGGATCGGCAAGACGAGCAGGTGCTGGCTCATCGGCTGTCTCCCGCTTCGCCCTGCTGGCCATCGACGTGGTCACTGCCCAGCTCGCTGCGGGCGCGAATGGCCAGGATCACCACGAAGGCGGTCATGGCGAAACCGATGACGATGGCGGTGAGGACCAGTGCCTGGGGCAACGGGTCGGAGGGCGTGAGTGACTCGCCGATCACCGCGGCGGCATCGGTGTTCAGGCCGCCGGTGGAGAACAGGAAGAGGTTGACGGCATAGGAGAGCAGCGTCAGGCCGACGATCACCGGGAAGGTGCGGCCGCGCAGCAGCAGGTAGATGCCACTGGCGGTCAATACGCCGACGACCAGCGAGAAGAGGGCTTCCATCAGCGTTCCTCCAGGCTTGGGCGGTGAATGGTGGTCACCCGGCCCAGGTTGATCAGGATCATCAGGGTGGCGCCGACCACGGCCAGGTAGACCCCGACATCGAAGAGCATCGCCGAGGCCAGCTCGATCTCGCCGATCAGCGGGATGTCGAAATGGCCGAAGGCCGAGGTCAGGAAGGGGTAGCCGAACAGCCAGCTGCCCATGCCGGTGGCCGTGGCGATGGCCAGCCCCGACACGGCCACCACCGGATAGGAGATCGGCAGGCGTTCACGGGTCCAGTCATGGCCCCTGGCCATGTACTGCAGGATCAGCGCCACGGCGGTGATCAGCCCGGCGATGAAGCCTCCCCCGGGCTGGTTGTGGCCGCGCAGGAAGACGTAGACCGAGACGAGCAGCGCCAGCGGCAACAGGATCTGCGCCACCACGGCGAGGATCATCGGATAGCGGTGGCGCGACCAGCGGATACCCTCGAGGTTGCCCGCCGGCATGAACAGCTTGAGGCGGTTGAGCAGCTTGAAGGTGGCCAGGCCGGCCAGCGTCAGCACGGTGATCTCGCCCAGGGTATCGAAGCCACGGAAGTCCACCAGGATGACGTTGACCACGTTGGTGCCGCCGCCACCGGGCAGGCTCTCGCGCAGGAAGAAATCGGCAATGGTCAGGGTCTCGCGGGTCAGCAGCGCATAGTTGAGCATCGCCACCACCAGCCCCAGGGAGGCGGCCAGCAGCAGGTCACGCAGGATGCGTCTGCTGGACACCATCAGCGGAGGACGCTGGGGCAGGAAGAACAGCGCCAGGATCAGCAGGATCATCGACACCACCTCCACCGAGAGCTGGGTCAGCGCCAGGTCGGGGGCGGAGAAGCGTACAAAGGTCAAGGAGACGGTCAGGCCCACCACCGAGAGCATCAACAGCGACACCAGCCGCCAGCGGTGGCTCAGCGCGCTGCCGATGGCCCCGAAGACGATCAGCCCGGCCCCCAGCACCAGCATGCCGTCCAGGGGTTGCAGGCCGCGTTCGCCGGTGAGGGCGTCGAGCCGGGTCAGGCCGATGCTCGCCATGGCCAGGGCACAGAGGATCAGCAGCGCCTGGTAGCGCTGCAGCGAGCCGTTCTCCAGGCGCAGGGTCAGCCACAAGGCCGCCTTGATGACACGCTGCACGACGGCCTCGAACATCAGCCCCGCATCACGGGTCGGGAAGAGGGCGGCGATGCCGGCGAAGCGCCTGTGGTGGCGCAGCACCAGGACCCCGCCCGCCACCGCGACTGCGCTCATTGCCAGCGGCAGGTTGAGGCCGTGCCACAGTGCCAGGGTGAACAGGGGGGAGGTCTCGCCCTGCACCGCCAGGCTGGCGGCGTTGACCAGCGGGGCGGCCAGCGTCATCGGGAAGAGGCCGACCAGCAGGCTCATGGCGGCCAGGAACAGGCCCGGTGCGAGCATGCCCCTGGGCGGGTCATGGGCCTTCAGGGGTGGCTGGGCCTTCTGCTCCCGGGTGAGCTTGGGGGCGGCGAAGAACAGGCTCCAGATCAGGCGCAGCGAGTAGGCCACCGAGAGCATGGCACCCACCACTACCAGCAGCGGGATGATGCCGCTCAGTGCGCCGAGCAGGTTGTTGATCAGGCTCTGCTCGAACAGCATCTCCTTGGAGAGGAAACCATTGAAGGGCGGGAAGCCGGCCATGGCGGCCCCGGCGAGTATCGTCAGGGTGCCGGTGAGCGGCATCATCGACCACAGGGCGCCGAGGCGGTCGATGTCCCGGGTGCCGGTCTCGTGGTCGATGATGCCCACGCTCATGAACAGCGCCGCCTTGAAGGTGGCGTGGTTGAGGATATGGAATACGGCGGCAACGAGGGCCAGCGGGCTGCCCAGGCCCAGCAGCAGGGTGATCAGGCCGAGATGGCTGATCGTGGAGAAGGCCAGGATTCCCTTGAGGTCGCGCTCGAGCAGGGCGAACCAGGCGGCATAGAGCAGGGTGGCCAGGCCCACCAGTGACAGGGAGACGGCCCACGGGACGGTGTCACCCAGCGCCGGGTTGAAGCGGGCCAGCAGGAAGACCCCGGCCTTGACCATGGTGGCCGAATGCAGGAAGGCCGAGACCGGGGTCGGGGCCGCCATGGCGTGGGGCAGCCAGAAGTGGAAGGGGAACTGGGCCGACTTGGTGAAGGCACCGAACAGCACCAGGGCCAGGATCAGCGGGTAGAGATCCGAGGCGCGGATCGCATCGCCGGCGGCCAGCACCTCGGCCAGGGCGAAGCTGCCCACCACCTGGCCGATCAGCAGCAGGCCGGCGAGCAGGGCCAGGCCGCCGGCGCCGGTCACGGCCAGCGCCATGCGCGCACCGCGGCGGGCGTCGCTGCGATGTCCCCAGAAGCCGATCAGCAGGAAGGAGGAGATGCTGGTGAGTTCCCAGAACAGCCACAGCAGCAGCAGGTTGTCGGCCATGACGATGCCGAGCATGGCGCTCATGAACAGCATCATGTAGGCCAGGAAGCGCCCGTCATCCTCGTCAGGCGAGAGATAGTACCCGGCATAGAGGAGTATCAGGCTGCCGATGCCGAGGATCAGCAGCGCGAACAGCAGGGTCAGGCCATCGATTCGCAGTGCCAGGTCGAGGCCCAGCAGCGGTATCCAGGGGAGCGACTGGCTGACGACCTCACCGCCGATCACCACCGGGGCATGCAGAAATATCAGGACCAGGGCCAGCAGGGGGGCGACCAGTGTGGCGGCGACGCAGATCCCGCGGCCATGGCGTGAGGTGAATACCGGTACCAGGGTGCCCAGGAGAGTGAGGATGGGTATCCACAGCAATGCCATCTGTCTGCTCGTCCACGCTGTGGCGGGGAAGCGCAATCGGCCAGGCCGGGCACCGGGACAATGGGGTGCGCTGTGGCCCAGGCAGCCGCGTCACCGCCTGGCTGGTCTTTCCCCGACGGTCGTGTCACCGTCGAAGCGCTGGCGTGCGACAAAGGGACGCTCAAGAAATGGCAGAATAATCATTCACTAATGATAAGATGCCGCCTTTCGTTTAAGGTGGGGAAACGCCCTTTCTTGCCACTCGTCGGCGAGAGTCTATAGGCTTTCACTATTGATAAAAAGACTGGCGGGTGGTGCACCGCATCATTCATTAGGCGAATGCTGACCCAGATCAGTCCTTGCCGATGTGTCCGCTGTCCACCTGTGGACGATCCAGACCAGGAGAGCTTCGTGTGATGCAACTCGCTGTGCTGTCGGGTTTCGTGCTGGCTGCCTTCGCGCCCCTGCTGCATCGCTGGTGCGGAGCCCGGACCAGCTTCGTGCTGGCGGCCTATCCGGCGGCCCTGGCGCTGTGGTTCCTCGGCCGCTTGCCGGCCGTGATGGAGGGGGAGGTGCTCACCCTGGTCCTCGAGTGGGTCCCGGCGCTGGGCATGAGCCTGACCTTCGTCATCGATGGCCTGTCGCTGCTGTTTGCGCTGCTGATCACGGTGATCGGTACCTTCGTGCTGATCTACGCCGGCGGTTACCTGAAGGGGCACCCGGACCTGGTGCGCTTCCATGTGGTGATCCTCGCCTTCATGGTATCGATGCTGGGCCTGGTGCTGGCCGATGGCCTGATCACCCTGTTCGTCTTCTGGGAGCTGACCAGCATCACCTCCTACCTGCTGATCGGCTTCAACCATGCCGACCTGGAGGCGCGCAAGTCGGCCCGCCAGGGGCTCTTCGTCACCGTGGCCGGTGGCCTGGCGCTGATGGCCGGCCTGGTGATGCTGGGTATCGCCGGCGGCAGCTGGTCGCTGGCCGAGCTCAACGCCATGGACGACCTGCTGCGCGAGCACGAGCTCTACACGCCGCTGCTGGTCTGCCTGCTGCTCGGCGCCTTCACCAAGTCGGCCCAGTTCCCCTTCCACTTCTGGCTGCCCAACGCCATGGCCGCACCCACGCCGGTGTCGGCCTACCTGCACTCGGCGACCATGGTCAAGGCGGGTATCTACCTGCTGGCTCGCCTGCAGCCCGGCCTCGGCGGCACCGAGCTGTGGGTGGTGACGCTCTCGGTGGTGGGGTCGCTGACCATGTTCACCGGGGCCTTCCTGGCGATCCGCCACACCAACATCAAGAAGCTGCTGGCCTACTCCACGGTGATGGCGCTGGGGGCGCTGACCATGCTGCTGGGCATCGGCACCGAGGGGGCGCTGATCGCCTTCGTCACCTTCCTGCTGGCCCACTCCCTCTACAAGGGGGCGTTGTTCATGGTGGCCGGCATCCTCGACCACGAGACGGGCACCAAGGACGTCACCGCCATGGGCGGGCTGCGGCTGCTGATGCCGGTCACCGCGGTGGTGGCGCTGATCGCCGCCCTGTCCCTGGCCGGGGTGCCACCGCTGTTCGGCTTCATCGCCAAGGAGCTGATGTTCGAGTCGGTGCTCCAGGCGAGTGCCTATCGCTGGCTGATCGTGCTGCTCGCCTTCTCCGCGGCGATCCTGACCATCGCGGTGGCCGCCATCGTGGCCCTGCGCCCGTTCTACGGCCAGCACCGCCAGACGCCGCGGGTCGCCCACGAGGCGCCCGCCTCCATGCTGCTGGGACCGGCAGTGCTGGCGCTCCTCTCGCTGCTGCTGGGCCTGGTCCCGGCGCTGGCCGGCACCCGGCTGCTCGCCGCGGCTGCCTCGGCGGTGGTGGGCGAGCCGATCTCGGTGTCCTTGTCGCTGTGGCATGGCATCAACCTGCCTCTGCTGATGTCGCTGGTCAGCCTGGCGCTGGGCTACCTGCTGTTCCGCCGCTGGGACCGGGTGAGGGCGCGCCTGGCCCGCCTCGACCCGTTGCTCTCCCGCGGCCCGGAGGCCGGCTATGACGCCTTCATGGACAAGGTGACGGTGGTCTCCGAATGGCAGACCCGGGTGCTGCAGAACGGCTACATGCGCAACTACATCCTGGTGATGATCCTCACGCTGATCGTGCTGGTGGGCAACTCGCTGCTGCTGCGTCATGCTCCCGAGATCGCCTTCCACCTGGACGTGCGCTTCCACGAGGCCATCGTGGCCGGGATGATGGTGATGGGGGCGCTGTTCGCCAGCATTTCCCGCTCGCGCCTCGGCGCCGTGGTGTCGGTGGGCATCATGGGCTTCTCCATCGCCCTGACCTTCATCCTGTTCAGTGCCCCCGACCTGGGCATCACCCAGCTGCTGGTGGAGACCCTCACCGTGATCCTGCTGGTGCTGGTGCTGTTCCGCCTGCCGCGCTTCGCCACCCTGTCGACGCCCCTGGAGCGGGTGCGCGATGTCGCGGTGGCCGGCAGCATGGGGATCCTGATCACGCTGCTGGTGCTCACCGCCTGGGGCATCGACCAGTTCGTGCCGATTTCCGGCTACATGGTCGAGAACAGTGCGCCGCTGGGCCATGGCCGCAATATCGTCAACGTCATCCTCGTCGACTATCGTGCCCTGGATACCCTGGGCGAGATCTTCGTGCTGGCCCTGGCCGCCATCGGCGTCTTCGCCATGCTCAAGCTGCGCGCCCCGGAAAAGCCGAGGAAGAGTGCGTCGGTCAAGGAGAATGCCGATGGTTAAGTCAGGCACCATCATCCTCAACACCGCCGCGCGGCTGCTGATGCCGCTGCAACTGCTCTTCTCGATCTTCCTGCTGCTGCGCGGCCATGACGAGCCGGGGGGCGGCTTCATCGCCGGCCTGGTGGCGGCGGGTGCCTTCACCCTCTACCTGTTCGCCTTCGGGGTCAGCGCCACCAAGGAAGTGCTGCGCATGGTGGACCCCCGGGACCTGATCGGCATGGGCCTGCTGCTGGGCATGATCTCGGTGTTCCCGGCCTGGTTCATGGACCAGCCCTTCCTCACCGCCCAGTGGTGGACGATCCCCGGCATCGACTTCAAGGCCTCGACGCCGCTGATCTTCGACATCGGCGTCTACCTGGCGGTGCTGGGCTCGGTGCTGACCATGGTCATGACGCTGATGGAGGTGGACAAGGATGAGCCCTGAACACGTGACCGCTCTCCCGGTCGATGCCCCCATGACCCTCGGAGGTGCGCTATGGAACCGGTAATGGCCGTGGCCATCGGCCTGCTCTATGCCTCGGCGATCTTTCTGATGCTGCGTCGCTCCATCGTCAAGCTGGTGATCGGGCTGATGCTGCTCTCCAACGCCGCCAACCTGCTCATCTTCACCTCGGCGGGGATGACCCGCGGTGCCCCCCCGCTGATTCCCGAGGGCATGCTCGCGCCGGTGGGGGAGGTGGCCGACCCGCTGCCCCAGGCGGTGGTGCTCACCGCCATCGTGATCGCCTTCGGCGTGCTGGCCTTCGCCGTGGTGCTGATTCGCCGCGCCTACGAGATCGTCAAGGCCGATGACCTGGACAAGATGAAGGATACCGACACGTGAGGCCCGAAGTCGCACTTCCCGTCCTCCTCCCGCTTCTGTCGGGCGCCATCTCGCTGCTGTTCTGGCGCTCCCGGCCCATGCAGCGCTTCACCGCCGTGGCCGGCAACCTGGCCCTGCTGGTGGTGGCGCTGTGGCTGATGGCCTCGGTGCACGCCGAGGACTACGTGGTGATCCAGATGGGGGGGTGGAAGGCGCCCTACGGCATCTCCCTGGTGGCCGACATGCTCAGTGCGGTGATGATCGTGCTGACCGCGCTCATCGGCCTGGTGCTGTCGGTCTACTCGCTGGCCTCCACCGGGCCGGACCACGAGAGGTTCGGCTTCTACCCGCTGATGCACCTGCTGCTGGCCGGGGTGGCCGGCGCCTTCCTCACCGGCGATATCTTCAACCTCTATGTGTGGTTCGAGGTGATGCTGGTGGCCTCCTTCGCGCTGCTGATCCTCGGCGGCGAGAAGGCGCAGATGGAGGGGGCCATCAAGTACGTGACCCTCAACCTGCTGGCCTCGGTGATCTTCCTCACCGCCATCGGCCTGCTCTACGGCATGGTCGGCACCCTCAACATGGCCGATATCGCCCTGCGCCTGCACGAGGCGGAGCACCAGGGCATGGTGGAGGTGCTGGCGGTGATGTTCATGGTCGCCTTCGGCATCAAGGCGGCGGCCTTCCCGCTGTTCTTCTGGCTGCCGGCCTCCTACCATACCCCGCCGGTGGCGGTCTCGGCGCTGTTCGCCGGCCTGCTGACCAAGGTGGGCGTCTATTCGCTGTACCGCGTGTTCACCCTGATGTTCGACCAGACCATGGACTACACTCAGGACCTGCTGATCTGGGGGGCGGCCCTGACCATGGTCACCGGGGTGCTCGGGGCAGCCGCCCAGTACGAGTTCCGACGGATCCTGTCGTTCCACATCGTCAGCCAGATCGGCTACATGATCCTGGGCCTGGCGCTGTACACGCCACTGGCCATTGCCGGCGGCATCTTCGCGGTGATGCACAATATCGTGGTCAAGACCAACCTCTTCCTGATCAGCGGCATCACCCGGCGCCTGCAGGGCACCTACCAGCTCAGGAAGATGGGCGGGCTCTACAAAGAGCGCCCCTGGCTCGCCGTGGCCTTCTTCCTCTCGGCCTTCTCGCTGGCCGGGGTGCCGCCGCTGTCGGGCTTCTTCGCCAAGTTCGTGATCGTGCGGGCCGGCATCGAGGCCGAGGCCTATGTGGTCACCGGCATCGCCCTGGCCGTGGGTCTGATGACCCTCTACTCCATGGTCAAGATCTGGCACGAGGTGTTCTGGAAGGCCCTGCCGGAGGATAACCTGGTGCCCGAGCAGGAGACCGTGGTGGGTGACGACAGCCGCATGGTCAGGCCGAGCCTGTGGCTGATGACCCTGCCGGTCGGCGCGCTGGCGGCGATGGCGGTGCTGATCGGCGTCTTCGCCCAGCCGCTGATGGTGATGATGAACACCATCGGGGACCAGCTGATGCACCCGCAGGGCTACATCGACGCCGTGCTGGGGCAGGGGGCCGACGCCACCGAGGCCCTGCTGGAGATGCCGCACGAGGAGGTGAGCCCATGACCGGTGCCATCTGGAACCTGCTGCTGGCCCTGGCCTGGGTGGTGCTGAGCGGCGACTTCACCGGCCTCAACCTGGTGGTGGGCCTGGTCTTCGGCTACATCGCCCTGGTGCTGATCGAGCCCCAGGTGGAAGCCCTGCAGGGCTACCCTGCCAGGGTGCCGCGTATCCTGCGCTTCCTCGGGTTCTTCATCAAGGAGCTGCTGATGGCCAACCTCAAGGTGGCCTTCGACATCCTCACCCCGCCCTGGCACATGAGGCCGGGGGTGATCGCCATGCCGCTGGAGGCGAGGACGGAACTCGAGATCACCATGGTGGCCAACCTGATATCGCTGACACCGGGGACCCTGAGCCTGGACGTCTCCGACGACCGCAAGGTGCTCTACATTCACGCCATGTTCCTCGATGACGAGGAGGAGCTGCGCCACAACCTCAAGGAAATGGAATGCCGTGCCCTGGAACTGTTTCGCTGAGCGTGCTGACGAGGTGCTGACGTGGAGATCGTGATCCTGATCAGCCAGGTGCTGATGGGCCTGGCCCTGATCCTGGCCTTCGTGCGCGTCGTGCGGGGCCCCAGCCTGCCCGACAGGGTGGTGGCCCTGGAACTCTTCGCCAGCATCGTGGTGGGGCTGGTGGGGGTTCATGCGATCTCGACGGAGGTGTCGAGCTTCCTCGATGCCGCCATCGTCATCGCCCTGATGGGGTTCCTGGCCGCCATCGGCTTCGCCCGCTTCCTGGAACGTGGAGGTCCCCGCGATGATTGAGTTTATCAAGGGCGCCTTCATCCTCTCGGGGGCGCTGTTCATGCTGCTGGCCGCGCTGGGGATCCTGCGCCTGCCCGACCTGCTGACCCGCATGCATGCGACCACCAAGGCCGCGGCCCTGGGGGTGATCCTGATCATGCTCTCCGTGGCGCTGCACTTCGGCGCGGTCGACGTGGTGGCCCGTGCCCTGGCGATCATCGTCTTCATCCTGATGACCGCCCCGGTGGCGGCCCATGTGATCGGTCGCGCCGGCTACTTCGTGGGCTCCAAGCTGTGGAGCGGCACCGTCAAGGACGAGCTGCGACCCAACTACGACCCCCTGACCCACGAGCTCAAGAGCGGGATGGAGACCGAGGCCAACGCCAAGCGTCAGCCCCGGGAGACCGACCCTTCCTGAACGGTCGGGCGAGCACGACGAGAAGGCCACCTCCGGGTGGCCTTCTGCGTGATGCGGTCCGAAGGGGAGGCAGGATCGGATATTTCATGTACAATAATTGTACTTATAATTTTATCTGTCCATGATCTGTCTCGTCGAGGTGCCCCGATGCGTCCCTGGATCGATCTGCCCCGCCACTCCTGCGCTCACGGTGGGCGCTCCTCCCGGTGCCGGCGTGGCGCTCCCGGCTGGAAGGGGGGGCATCACGGCCGCGGGCGATGCGGCCTCGTCGGCTCCGTTGCCGACGGGTCGGCATGAGCCTCGAGATCGCCTTGCTGCGCCATGACCTGCGCGTGGGGGACAACCCCCTGCTGTGCGGGCCATTGTCCGACCATCTGCTCTGCGTGCACGTGCTTGACCGGGCCTGGCTCGAGCCGCTGGCGGGGCCCGGGGTGCCGCGCATCGGTCCTGCACGGCTGAAGTTCCTGTGGGAGAGCCTGATCGAGCTGCGCGGCGAGCTGCTCAGGCGCGGCAGCGACCTGCTGGTGCGCATCGGCGACCCCGTCGAGGTGGTGGCCGACCTGGCCCTGCATCATGGGGCGACTCGGTTGCGGGTGCGACGGGAGGCCGGCAGTGACGAGACCGAGACGGTGTGCACGCTCGGGCGTCGGCTTCGCGGCCGCTGCGCCGTCGTCCAGGTGGATGGCGGGATGCTGTTCGAGGAGGCCTCGCTGCCGATCCCCGTCGCGGCGCTGCCGGCCACGTTCTCGGCCTTTCGCCGCCGGGTCGAGCGGACAGGGCAGGTTCCCCGTGCCCGACCGTCACCCCTGACCCTGCCGCCCTGGCCGCGTGGTGCCGCTCGCGGCCTGCCAGCGTTGCACGCCTTGTGCGCCCGGGCCGCCGGCTGGCAAGCGGACCCGCGAGGGGCCTTTCGCTTCGTCGGCGGCGAGAAGGCCGGGCTCGCGCGCCTCGACCACTACCTCTGGCAGAGCGACGGCGTGGCCCGCTACAAGCAGACCCGCAACGGCCTGCTGGGGGCGGACTTCTCCACGCGACTCTCCCCATGGCTGGCCCTGGGCTGCCTCTCGGCGCGCCAGGTCCACGACGCGGTGCGAACCTGGGAGGCGGAGCATGGCGCCAGTGCGTCCAGTGGCTGGGTGATCTTCGAGCTGCTGTGGCGGGACTACTTCCACTGGGCGGGGCGGCAGGAGGGCAGGGCGCTGTTCGGTGCCCGCTCGCTGCCGGTGCCGGGGACGGCCTTCCGGGCCTGGGCGGCCGGCGAGACCGGCACTCCCTTCATCGATGCCGCCATGCGCGAGCTGGCTGCCACCGGCTGGCTCTCCAACCGGGCGCGACAGAATGTCGCCAGCTACCTGGTGCGGGAGCTCGGCGTCGACTGGCGACTCGGAGCGGCCTGGTTCGAGCACTGCCTGATCGACTTCGATGCGGCCAGCAACTGGGGGAACTGGCGCTACGTTGCCGGTGTCGGTCGCGACCCCCGGGATCGCGGGTTCCATGTGCTCCGCCAGGCCGAGCGGTACGATGCCCGAGGCGACTACGTGGCCCACTGGCTGCCGGAACTGGCCTCCCTGCCGCCCGGTGCGGGACGCCACCGGCCCTGGCGGGTGGCGCCCCGGCGCTTCCCGCGGCCGCTGGCGGTGCCGGCGCCGCGGGAGGACGGGGAGTGGCCGCCCGCCGGTCCCGAGGCGTGACGTGGGGGAGGCAATCCGGTGTCGATGCCTCTGGTCTGGGCGCGGGTTCTGCGCGATGATCACCCTGCCCCCGATTTTTGCCAAGGAATGCAGGAGTGACGATGCGCCGGATTCTTTCCACTTCCATGCTGCTGGCGCTGCTCGCCGGCTGCCAGAGCAGCCCGCCCAGCGAGGCCAGCGTCGCGAACGCCGCTGCCGAGGGCGCCGAGGCCCCGGCCGCCCACGCGGGCGACGGCTCCCGCGAGCACGCCGCCGAGGCGCCGCCCGCGGATTTCTCCGCCTGGCTGGCCGGCTTCCGGCGTGAGGCGCGTGCCGAGGGCATCAGCGAGGCGACCCTGGCCCGGGCCCTGGACGCCGTACGCTACCGTCCGCGGGTGATCGAGCTCGATCGCTCCCAGCCGGAGTTCGTGCGGCCGATCTGGCAGTACCTCGACAGCGCCGTCTCCGCCCGGCGGGTGACCCAGGGGCGGGAGAAGCTGGCGGCGCACCGCGACACGGCCCGTCGCATGGAGCAGCGCTACGGCGTTCCGGCCGAGGTGATCGTCGCCATCTGGGGGATCGAGAGCAACTACGGCGGCAACTTCGGCGACTTCGCGACCCTCGATGCGCTGGCCACCCTGGCCTATGACGGGCGGCGTCGAGACTTCGCCCGCGGCGAACTGCTCGCGGCCCTGCGCATTCTCGACCAGGGCGACATCGCCCCCGAGCGCATGATCGGCTCCTGGGCCGGTGCCATGGGACATACCCAGTTCATTCCCTCGAGCTTCGAGAGCTACGCCGTCGACGGCGATGGCGACGGGCGCCGTGACATCTGGGGCAGCATTCCGGACGTGATGGCCTCCACCGCCAACTACCTGGCGCGGGCCGGCTGGCGGTCCGGCGAGACCTGGGGGGTGGAGGTGCGCCTGCCGGAGGGGTTCGACCATGCCCAGACCGAACTCGCCACGCGTCGCTCGAGTCGCGAGTGGGCCGCCCAGGGCGTCCGCACGGCAAGCGGTGAGCCGCTGCCCGGCTTCGAGCAGGCCTCGGTGATCGCGCCGGCCGGGGCCCGCGGGCCGGCCTTCCTGGTCGGGCCCAACTACCGGGCCATCCTGCGCTACAACAATGCCACCAGCTATGCGCTGGCGGTGGGCTCCCTGGCCGACGAGATTGCCGGGCGCGATGGCGTGGTCCAGGGCTGGCCGCGGGACGAGCAGCCCCTCGCACGCAGCCAGGTCCGCGAGATGCAGCAGGCGCTGAATGCCCGCGGCTACGACGTGGGCAACCCGGATGGCATCATGGGGCCCAATACGCGCCGTGGCCTGCGTGCCTTCCAGCAGGCCATCGGCGTCACGCCGGATGGCTTCGCCACCCTCCGCCTGCTGGAGCGGCTGCAGCGCTGAGGTGCGAGGCAGCCCTCACCGGGACATCTCCTCGAGGGCATCGCTGATGGCCTGGCCGGCCCGTTCGGCGCCCTCCCGGGTGCGCTCCCAGGCACGCTCGGCACTCTCGCCGACGCGTTCCGCCCCGCGGCGAGTGCGCTGCCAGGCGCTGTCGGCGCCCTCCTGGGTGTCCTGCCAGGCCTGGCGCGAGCGCTCGCGTGCCTGCTGCCACCAGTCGCGGTCGTAATGGGGCAGGGCGGCGAACTCCTCCTCGCTGGCCTCGACCATCACCCGATGCCGGGTGGTGCCGTCCTCGTCGGCCCACGAGTCCAGCCGGTAGAGGGCGTTGGTGACCACGACCTCCCGGCCCCCCAGGCCCAGGGTGGCACCGCTCTGTACCACCAGGGCGTGAACCGCCATGTCGTCACCGAGCAGGATGTCATCGACCCGGCCGACGCGGGTGTCGGGGGCGGTGTCGAGGTGTACGTCGGCGTCGAGGATCGCGCGGGCCGAATAGAGGCCCTGGGGACCCTCGGCGGCCGGCTGGGCCAGGGCCAGGCCGGCCATCAGCAGTCCCAGGGAGGCGGGAAGCAGCGTCCGTGTCATGAGGTGTCGAGTGGTCATGGGCTCTTCTCCTGTCGGGTGCGGCGCGCGGTGGTGTTCACAGCATTTGCGAGCCGCGCCGGGGCGTCAAGCGGGGAACCTCCCGTGCCCGGCGAGGTCCATCTGCACGTTTTTTGCCTTTTCCACGTCACCGACAAGCTTGCATGAAGAGGAGGTCACCGATGATTGCCACTCCGCCACCCCTGGCCCCGAGTCGCCGGCAGCGCCGCGGGCTCGCCGTGCTGATGTCGCTGCTGCTGGCCGTCGGGATGTCCCCGGCCCTTGCCGACGAGAAGGTCTTCGGCTGGGTCGAGAAGGCGACGCTGGAGCCCTGGGGGGTGGAGGTGAAGGCGAAGCTCGACAGCGGCGCGCTGACCTCCTCTCTCGATGCCCGTGACATCGAGCGCTTCGAGCAGGAGGGGGACGAGTGGGTGCGCTTCCGCCTCGAGCTCGAGGACGAGGCGACCGGAGAACACTTCACCCATGAGATGGAGTTGCCGGTGTATCGCAACATTCGCCTGCGCGGTGCCGGCGGTAGCGACCGGCGTGCGGTGGTGCTGATGAAGGTGTGCATGGGCGACACCGTCTACGAGGAGCAGTTCAGCCTGCGCGATCGCGAGGAGATGTTCTATCCGCTGCTGCTGGGGCGGCGCACCATCGGCCATCTCGGAGTGCTGGACGTGCGCGAGACCTTCCTGAACGCCCCGCAATGTGACGAGGATTCACCGCTGGTCGCCCATGAGCCGGAGAAGGACTGAGACGCGGCTCAGAACAGTCGGGCGAGCAGGGCAACCACCGCGGTCTCCACCCGCAGGATGCGCGGGCCCAGGTGGATCCCCTCGCAGCCGGCGGCGAGGATCTGCTCCACCTCCCAGGGAATGAACCCCCCTTCCGGGCCCACCAGCAGCAGGGTGGGGTCGGTCACGCCGCGTGGGCAGGCCCGGGCCATGCCCGGGTGCGCCAGCAGGCCGCGACGCCCTTCCAGCAGCCCCGGCAGCACGTCCTCGACGAAGGGCCGGAAGCCCTTCGCCAGTGTCACCTCCGGCATTACCGTGTCGCGTGCCTGCTCCAGGCCCAGCACCAGGTGGGCGCGGATCTTCTCCGCGGCCAGTTCCGGCGACTGCCAGTAGCTCTTTTCAACGCGGCGGCTGTGCAGCAGGGTGATATGCTTCACGCCGAGTGCCGTGACGTGCTCCAGGCTGCGTGCCAGCATGCGCGGACGTGGCAGTGCCAGCACCAGGTGCAGTGGCAGCGTCGGGGGGGGAGGCTGGTCCAGGGCATCGATGGCGAAGCGCGCCTCGTGCTCGTCGAGGGCCAGCAGTTCTCCCCGACCGATGCCGCCCCCCTCGACACCCAGGGTCAGGCGGTCTCCGGGCCGGGCGCGATGTACCGTGCGCAGGTGGGCCAGGCGGCGCGGATCGCGGACCCGGGCGAGGCGGTCGTCCTCGAGGTCGGCGGGCGAGAGCAGGATCAGGTTCATTGGGCCTCGTGTGCCATAACGGCTTGCATGGACGGTGTCGCGGTGCACAATACCAGCATGGGGGCGATCGCCCCGACTCACGACAAGGAGCAGCGCCGTGCGCGTGATACGCAAGTATGCCAACCGCAGACTCTATGATACCGAACAGAGTCGCTACGTGACCCTCGAGGATCTGCGTGGCCTGATCCTCGATGAGGTCCCCTTCCGGGTCGAGGATGCCAAGACCGGCGAGGACCTGACCCGCACCATCCTGCTGTCGATCATCATCGAGCAGGAACAGGCCGACGGCGAGGCGGAGGTCTTCTCCAACGACCTGCTCGAGCAGCTGATCCGTGTCTATGCCATGTCCCAGCCATTGCCGCTGGCACGCTATCTCGAACAGGGCACCCGGCTGATGCTGGAACAGCAGAAGCATGTGCAGGACCAGTGGCAGCAGGCCATGCGGCACTCGCCGATGGAGCTGATGCGCGAGCTGGCCGAGGAGAACATGCGCTTCTGGCAGAAGACCATCGGCCAGGCCGGCACTAAGGACGACGACGAGCAGGCGTGAGGCCGGGCGCTCGGGAGGGCGATGGCGGCGACTTTCTGACATAATGCCGCGACGTTTCGAGATGCCAAAAGGTTGAACGGATGAAGGTTCTGATCATCGGCGGCGGTGGCCGCGAACACGCCCTGGCCTGGAAGGTCGCCCGGTCGCCCCGGGTGGAGGCCGTCTTCGTCGCGCCCGGCAACGCTGGCACAGCCCGCGAGCCGGGCCTTGAGAACGTCGACATCGCCGTCTCCGACCTCGACGGGCTGGTGGCCTTTGCCCGCGACGCGGGCATCGGGCTGACGATTGTCGGTCCCGAAGCACCGCTGGTCGAGGGCGTGGTCGATCGTTTCCGCGACGCGGGGCTGGCCATCTTCGGCCCGACACGGGCCGCCGCCCAGCTCGAGGGCTCCAAGTCCTTCACCAAGGACTTTCTGGCTCGGCACGCCATTCCCACCGCCGACTACCGGACGTTCACCGAGGTGGCGTCGGCGCTCGAGTACCTGGCCGAGAAGGGCGCGCCCATCGTGATCAAGGCCGACGGCCTGGCCGCCGGCAAGGGCGTGATCGTGGCCATGACCGAACAGGAGGCCGAGGCGGCGATCCGCGACATGCTCGAGGCCAACGCCTTCGGCGATGCCGGCGCCCGGGTCGTGGTCGAGGAGTTCCTCAAGGGCGAGGAGGCGAGCTTCATCGTCATGGTCGATGGCGAGACGGTGCTGCCCATGGCCACCAGCCAGGACCACAAGCGCGTCGGTGAGGGCGACAGCGGGCCCAACACCGGCGGCATGGGGGCCTACTCGCCGGCACCGGTGGTCGATGGCCAGGTGCATGAGCGGATCATGGAGCGGGTCATCCTGCCCACGGTGCGAGGCATGGCCGAGGAGGGCCACCCCTACACCGGTTTCCTCTATGCGGGCCTGATGATCGATCCCCGGGGCAACCCCAGGGTGATCGAGTACAACTGCCGCTTCGGCGACCCCGAGACCCAGCCGATCATGCTGCGCCTGCAGTCGGACCTGGCCGAGCTGTGCCTGGCCGGCGCGCGGGGCGAGCTTGCCGGGCGGCGCTGTGACTGGGATCCGCGTGCCGCCGTGGGCGTGGTGCTGGCCGCCGGTGGCTACCCGGGCCGCTATCGCAAGGGGGACGTGATCGAGGGCCTCGAGGCCGCAGAAGCCATCGGCTGCAAGGTCTTCCACGCCGGCACCCGGGAGCAGGACGGCCAGCTGGTCACCGCCGGCGGGCGCGTGCTCTGCGTCACCGCCCTGGGCGAGGGGGTGTCGGCGGCGCGCGACCTGGCCTATCGGGGCGTCGATGCCATCCGCTGGGAGGGCGTGCTGTGCCGTCGCGACATCGCCTTCCGGGCCATCGCCCGGGAGCGCGGCGAGGCCTGAGCCCCTCCGGCCTCGATCCATAACAAGATCAACATGAGGAGGCGAGCATGGAACGCGTCAGGCTAGAGTTTCCCGCAGCCGACATCGTGCACCGTCATCCCCTGACGGTGCGCGTCACCGACATGAACTACGGGCGCCACCTGGGTCATGACACCCTGGTGTCGCTCCTCCACGAGGCGCGCATCCAGGCCTTCGGCGCGCTGGGGCTCACCGAGTGGGACATGGGCGGCTACCCCAGCCTGGTGGCGGACCTGGCCGTCCAGTACCAGTCCGAGGCGCGCTGGCCCGATGCCCTGGTGGTGGAGACCGCGATCCCCCCTCCCGAGGGGCGGGTGATCAGCGTCTACCATCGCGTGCGGCATGCCGAGGGTGGTCGTCCGGTAGCGACGGCGAGGCTCAACGTGATGCTCGTCGACCCCGACGCAGGCCGCCCGGTGGCGATTCCCGAGGACGTGCGCCAGGCCATCGCCCGGACGGGAGGCACCTGATGTCCCGCGAGTATCCCATCATCGCCGTGACCGGCTCGTCCGGGGCCGGTACCACCACGGTCAAGCGTACCTTCGAGCGCATGTTCGCCCGGGAGGACGTGCACGCCGCCTTCGTCGACGGCGACGCCTTCCACCGCTATACCCGGGAGGAGCTGGCGCGCATCTTCCGCGAGGAGCCCGAGCGCAAGGGCGAGCTCTCCCACTTCGCGGTGGAGGCCAACCTGCTCGACCGCCTCGAGGCACTGTTCCAGGAGTACGGCGAATTCGGTACCGGTACCTTCCGCCACTACATCCATGCCGAAGACAAGCAGATGATCGAGGCCGGCTACCGGGTGGGAACCTTCACCGAGTGGCAGTCGTTGCCCTGCGGCACCGACCTGCTGTTCTACGAGGGGTTGCACGGTGGCCTGGTCACCGCCGAACACGACATCGCCCGCCATGTCGACCTGCTGGTGGGCGTGGCGCCGACCATGAACCTGGAGTGGATCCAGAAGATCGATCGTGACATCAAGCGGCGCGGCTACTCCCAGGAGGCCGTGATCGACACCATCCTGGGACGCATGGATGACTATGTGCGCTATATCCAGCCACAGTTCTCGCGCACCCATATCAATTTCCAGCGGGTCCCCACGGTGGATACCTCCAACCCCTTCGAGGTGCAGGACATCCCCACCGACGCCGAGTCCTTCGTGGTGATCCGCTTCCGCGATCCCTCGACGGTCGACTTCCCCTATCTGCTGGCGATGATCCAGGATGCCTTCATGAGCCGCCCCCACACCCTGGTGGTGCCGGGCTCGCGGCTGTCGCTGGCCATGGAACTGATCCTGGCGCCGCTGGTGCGCCACCTGCTGGCCCAGCGCCGCTTTCGCTGAACCCTGCCCCTTCCAGCATGAGCACAACGACAAGGAGCCAGTGATGGATTGCCTGTTCTGCAAGATCATCAACCGCGAGATTCCCGCCGATATCGTCCACGAGGACGAGCATGTGCTGGCCTTCAACGACATCAATCCCCAGGCCCCGACCCATGTACTGATCGTGCCCAAGCAGCATATCGCCACCCTCAACGACATCGAGGAGGGCGACCTGGCGCTCGTCGGCCGGTTGCAGTACACCGCGGCCAGGCTGGCAGAGGAGCGTGGCTTCGCCGACGACGGCTATCGGGTGGTGATGAACTGCAATGACCAGGGTGGCCAGACGGTCTATCATATCCACATGCACCTGATGGGCGGTCGACGCTTCACCTGGCCGGCTGGGTAGTCGGCGCGCTGCGGGCAACCGCACGAGATTCGGTGTTCGGCGCATCAGGTGCATCCTTCGACGCCACCTTCGGGTGGCGTCCTGCGCGGGTGTCGCGTCCGCTTCGCTCGGTTACAATGGGGGCGTTTCCCTGGCTCGCGCCGCGACGAGGTCATCATGAACCGCAAGCTCTCCCGTGCCGACAACCTGATTCACCAGTTCGATACCGTGCTGCGTACCCTGGTGCCCCACGCCGCCAGGGCGACTCGTCCCTCACCGGCCACCGAGGACGTCCGCGACGAGCCGCTGAGCGAGGAGGAGCGGCGTCACGCCGCCGGACTGATGCGTATCAACCATACCGGCGAGGTCTGTGCCCAGGCGCTCTACCAGGGGCAGGGGATGACCGCGAGGCTGCCGGAGGTGCGTGGCCAGATGGAGGAGGCCGCCCAGGAGGAGATCGATCACCTCGCCTGGTGCGACGAACGCCTCCAGGAGCTGCATGACCATACCAGCCGACTCAACCCGTTCTTCTACGCCGCTTCCTTCGGCATCGGTGCCGCGGCCGGGGCGATCGGCGACAACATCAGCCTGGGCTTCGTCGCCGCCACCGAGGAGCAGGTGGGCAAGCACCTGGACGACCACATGGTGCGCCTGCCGCCGGGCGATCATCGCTCCCGGGCCGTGCTGCGGCAGATGGCCATCGACGAGGCCCATCACGCCCAGCTGGCGCTGGAGGCCGGCGGCGCCCGCTTCCCCGCCCCGGTGAAGTTCGGCATGTCGCTGATGTCGAAGGTGATGACCAAGAGCGTCTATCGCATCTGAGCCCGGCGCCCCATGTCCGAGGAGATCCACCGCCGTTTCGTCGAGATCGCCGAGGGGCTGAGCCCCGTCCTGGCCGATGCCCTGAGGCGAGCCGGGCCGGTGGCCTTGCGCGCCGACGCGAGCCAGCCCCTGGCCGAGCGCCTGTGCCGGTCGGTGGCGGGCCAGCAGCTGTCGGTGAAGGCCGCGCGCTCCATCTGGAACCGCGTGCTCGTCGCGGCAGACGGGAGGCCCTTGACGGAGTTCCTCGTCGACACGAACGGTGACGCGATCCGTGGCTGCGGCCTGTCCGCGGCCAAGACGCGCGCGATGTGTGCCATCGCCCGGGAGGCGCGAGCCGGCGGGCTCGATGCAGAGGCGTTGCGCCGCCTCGATCATGCGGCGAGGTCACGCCGTCTCACCGCGCTCTGGGGCGTGGGCCAGTGGACGGCGGACATGACTCGATCTTCTACTTCGGCGACGAGGACGTCTGGCCCGACGGGGATGTCGCCGCCCGCAAGACCCTGATCCGGCTCACCAGCCCCAGACGCAAGACCGTGCGCACGGCCGCTCGCTTCACGCCGCACCGCTCCCACCTCGCCCTTTACATGTGGCGCCACGCGGATGCGCCGCCGGCGTGAGGGGCCTCGCCCTCAGCCGTCGACGATGGTGAAGGAGTGCGTGATCTCGACGCCGCCCTTCACCAGCATGATCGAGGCGCTGCAGTACTTCTCGGCGGAGAGCTCCACGGCCCGCTTGACCTGGTTCTCCTTCAGCCCCTGGCCGGAGACGGTGAAGTGCACATGGATCCGGGTGAAGACGCTGGGTACCTCGTCGGCCCGCTCGGCATCCACGGACGCCACGCAGTCGGTGACGTCGGCGCGGGCCTTCTCCAGGATGTTGAGGATGTCGAAGGAGGTGCAGGCACCCAGGCCCATCAGCAGCATCTCCATGGGGCGGGGCCCGGTGTTGCGTCCGCCGTGGTCGGGCGGGCCGTCGATGACCACGCTGTGACCGCTGCCCGATTCGGCAACGAACTGACGACCGTCGATCCATTTCACGCTGGCTTTCATGATTCGGGATTCCTTCTCGGTTATCGGAAAACCGCGGCAGCATAGCAGTCGTTGCCAAGCCCCGCAGCTTACCGGCAGCATCGCTCAAGGCTGTTCCGGCGACAGGCCCCGGAGCGCCGGACCGTCGATGGGGCGCTGTGAATACCTCCCTGTACGCTACGCCCTGCTTCGCTCTCGCGTCCCGCTCCGCTTGCAGGTCCGGTGCTGGCCAGCCCGTTCGGAGCAGTGCTCCTCACCCCTGGCGCAGGACCCCCTCTACGACCTGTCCCCGGCGCCTCTCGCTCTAGGAGGTATGCCTATAGCGCAGGCGGCGGTCGAGCTCGGCCAGCCGCTCCGGGGTGCCCACATCGACCCACCGGCCGCGGTGGTGCTGGCCGCCCACGCGGCCCTCGCCCATGGCGTCACGCAGCAGTGGTGCCAGGGCGAAGGCACCGGGGGGACGGTCCGCCACCAGGGCCGGGGCGACCAGGCTGATGCCGGCGAAGGTGAGGCGCGGCTCGCCCCGGGCATGGACGCGTCCGTGGTCATCCAGGTGGAAGTCGCCCCGGGGATGGTGGACGGGGTTGTCCACCAGTACCAGGTGGGCGAGGTCGTCGCCCGGCGACGGCAGGTCGGCCGGGTCCAGGTCGCACCACACATCGCCGTTGACCAGCAGGAAGGGCGCCTCCCCGAGCAGGGGCAGCGCCTGACGGATGCCGCCGCCGGTCTCCAGCGGCGTCGCCTCGCGGCTCCAGGCGATGCGCACGCCGAAGTCGCTGCCATCCCCCAGTGCCGCGATGATCTGCTCGGCCCGGTAGCTGACGTTGATCACCACCTCGTTGATGCCCCCCGCGGCCAGCCGCTCCAGGTGGTGGACGATCAGCGGCTTGCCGCCCACCGGCAGCAGCGGCTTGGGGCAGTGGTCGGTGAGGGGTCGCATGCGGGTGCCGAGCCCGGCGGCCAGGATCATCGCCTTCATGCGCCTGCCTCCAGCCGCTCGGCCAGGGCCGGGCGAAACGCCTCGGCGAGCCAGTGTCGGAAGGCCTCATGATCGGGCAGGCTCGCCAGGCTGTCGTCGAGGTGGTCGAGGAAGTGCGGCAGTCGCTCGAGGTAGCCGTCGCGGCCGTCGCGCAGGGTCAGGCGGCAGAAGATGCCCAGTACCTTGAGGGCGCGTTGGGCGGCCATGGCCTGCACCTGGCGATGGAAGGTCACCGGGTCGACATCGGCCGGCAGGCGTCCCTCCTCGATGGCGCGCCGGCGGAAGGCCTCGACCCAGGCGTCGAAGCGCGCCGGCGGGAAACGGCAGTAGCGTCCGCGCAACAGCGAGATCAGGTCGTAGCTGAGCGGGCCCGCCACGGCGTCCTGGAAGTCGATCAGGGTGAGGGCGCCGTCATGGACCATCAGGTTCATGGCGTCGAAGTCGCGATGCACCGTGACCACCGGCTGCGCCAGCGCGGCGTCGATCAGGGCCTCGCGCAGGGCCGACCAGCCCGGCGGCGGGGACATGCCGAGCCACTCGCCCAGGCACCAGTCGGGGAAGAGGTCGAGCTCGCGGCCCAGCAGCGCCGCGTCGTAGGCGGGCAGCCCCGCGGGGGCGGCACGGTTCTGCAGTTCGTGGAGCAGCATGAGGGCGCGTTCGTGCCAGGCCAGGGTGTCCGGATGGGTGTCGCCATGGAAGCGCGCCTGCAGCGGGGTGTCACCCAGGTCGTCGAGCTCGAGGAAGCCGGCGGCCAGGTCCACGCCATGGAGGTGTGGCACCGGCAGGCCGGCGGCACGCCAGCGGCGGGCGATGGTCACGAAGGGCTGGCTGTCCTCCTGCTCGGGAGGGGCATCCATCAGCATGCGCGTGGTGCCATCGGGGAGGTACAGCCGGAAGTAGCGGCGGAAGCTGGCATCGCCGGCGGCCAGGCGCAGGTCGAGGGTCTCGGGCGCCATGCCGTGGCATCGGGCGGCCCAGTGGCGCAGTCGTTCGCTTCGCGTGGCGGGGGCGGCCTGGGACATGCTGGCTCCTGGTTCGCGGGTCGGGCTGGATGGTCAGGCCCGGTTGACGGGTCCGTGGCGTGACCGCATGCTGAGCCCACCATCGCCGGCCCCTTCAGGATGCCGGCGGGACAGGCCCCGTGCGGTCTGTATAATACCGGTTCATCCCGCCAAGGACATCGAGGAACATGGGCAAGCGACTCACATGGACGGCCCTGGCCGGCCTGGCGACTTCCGGCCTGCTCAGCGCGCCGCTCTCGGCGGCGCCTCCCGAGCCGCTGCCGGCCGAGTCGCTGGACTGGCAGGCCTGGGGAGACGACCGTCCCGCGGATGCCCTGTGCCGGGGAGCCTACGTGATGCCCGGCTACCGGCTGCCGGCCCCCGAGGGGGAGCGGGTGAGCAGCGAGTCGGACAGCGCCCACTACGGCGCGGACGGCGAAACCATCCTCGGTGGCGAGGTGATCCTGAGGCGCGGCACCTCCCAGCTCGAGGCGCCGCGGGTGCGGGTGCCGGGCTCGCGGGAGAGCGCCTTCGCCGAGGGCCCCCTGGCGCTGCGCGACCAGAACCTCCTGGTGCGGGGGCAGGCTGGCGAGTTTTCGCTGACCAGTGACGCGGCGAGCATCGACAGCGCCCACTACGTGGTCCATGACCGCCACCTGCGTGGCGATGCCGTGCGGCTGGAGCGTCTCGCGGATGGCCGCTACCGCCTCTCGGAGGCGAGCTTCACCAGCTGCGACCCGGGCAGCGAGCTGTGGCGCTTGATCGGCAACGACGTGGTGCTCGACCGCGAGAGCGGCTTCGGCACGGCGCGCCATGCCCGCCTGGAAATGGGGCGGGTACCGGTCTTCTACTGGCCCTGGGTACGCTTTCCCATCGATGACCGCCGCCACACCGGCTTCCTCTGGCCGGCGCTCGGGCTCTCCAGCGATGCCCTGGACTATGCCCAGCCGTTCTACTGGAACATCGCCCCCAACCGTGACGCCACCATCACCCCGCGCTGGATCACCGACCGGGGCCTGCTGCTGGGCGGCGAGTACCGCTACCTCTTCCCGAGCGACGCCGGCCAGATCGAGGGGGCCTTCCTCTCCAGCGACGACGGCGGCTCCAGCGACAACCCCGACGATGCCTCGCGGCGCCACGAGGGCGAGGACCGCTGGTACGTCGATTACCGCCATGCCGGCCGCTTCGATGCCCGTACCCGTTACCGGCTGCGCTACGGGGCGGCCAGCGACGGGCGCTACTTCGAGGACTTCGGTCGCGACTTCGGCGAGCAGGGCACCTCGAACATGCCGCGGCTGGCGCAGCTCGACTACCGCGGTGACGTCTGGCAGCTCGACGCCCGGGCCCAGGGCTACCAGAAGCTCGACGACCCGCTGGCCGACCGCGACAAGCCCTTCTACCGCCTGCCCAGCCTCACGGCCAATGCCCGCTGGTCCCAGGGCGGCGGCTTCTATCAGCAGTGGCGTTCCAACGCCACCCACTTCTGGCGGGACGTGGACGAGACCCGGGTGCCCCTGCGCGAGTCGGCCACCGGCAGCCGGCTGCACCTCTCGCCGGCCACCGGCTGGCGCTTCGACAGGAGCTGGGGGCATCTCGAGCCGCGCGTGGAGTGGCTCGCCACCGCCTACGAGCTGGACTATGGCGAGCGCGACACCGAACGCGACACCAGCCTGACCCGCAACGTGCCGGTGAGCTCCATCGATGGCGGGCTGGTGTTCGAGCGCGAGCTCGACCTCGGCAGCCGCGGCTACCGCCAGACCCTCGAGCCACGGCTCAACTACGCCTACGTGCCGGCGCGGGACCAGAGCGAGTTTCCCGAATTCGACACCCGCGAGCGGGCCTTCTCATGGAACCAGCTCTGGTCGCCTCACCGCTTCTCGGGGGCTGACCGGGTGGGCGATCTCAACCGGCTGTCGGCCGGTACCGAGACGCGCCTGCTGGAGGACGCGGGCGGCCGTGAGCGCCTCTCGCTGGGCGTCGGCCAGGCATTCTACTTCGATGACCGCACCATCGACATGAACGGGGACCCCGATACCCTGCCGACGAATTTCGAGCGCCGCTACAATGCCACCCGGGACCGTTCGCCGGTGGTCACCCGGCTCGACTGGCGCATCAACGACCAGTGGCGCTCGCGTTGGCAGTGGTTCTACGACGACCGCCGGGATCTCACCGAGCGGGCCTCCGTCGACCTGCAGTATCGGGCCTCGGCCGGCCATGTAGTGAACCTTGGCTACCGTTGGGAACTCGAAGGCTTCGACCCCTCGGTGGAGCCGGGCGACGACGACTTCCGCAACTTCAACCGCGAGGAGTACGATCTGTCGTTTGCCTGGAAGGCGAGCCCCCGGGTCGACATGATCGGTCGCTTCCTCTATGACCACACCAACAGCCGGGCGCTGGAGCAACTGGCGGGTGTGCAGTGGAACGACTGTTGCTATGGTCTGCAGCTGGTCTGGCGCGAATGGATCGACGACAACGACACGGCCCGCATCGATGATGACTTCACCGAACGCGGTATCTTCCTGCGTTTCGTGTTCAAGGGCCTGGGCGGCGTGGGTCAGGAAGCCGACAGCTATTTCGAGGAGGCCATTCCGGGCTACCGTTCCACCGCCTTCTGACCCGGAGGCCACCAATGAGAGAATCGATGAGAGGAAAGAACGTTATGCGCAGTCGACGTACCGCCATCCTGGGCGCCGGCCTGGCCCTGGCCCTGTCTCTCGGGGGGCTGCCGCTGGTCAGCCAGGCCCAGAGCTTCCAGCCGACGGAACGTCAGGCACTGGATCGCATCGTGGCGGTCGTCAACGAGGGGGCGATCATGGAGAGCGAGCTGGCCGAGCGTGTCGCCCAGACCCGCAGCCAGCTCGCCGGGCGTGGCATCCAGATGCCGTCCGAGCGGGTCCTGCGCGAGCAGGTACTCGACCGCATGATCGTCGAGGAGATCCAGCTGCAGATGGCCCGCGATGCGGGACTCTCCGTCGACGACACCGAGCTCAACCGGCAGGTGCGTGCCATCGCCGAGAGCAACGGCATGACCCTGGAGCAGTTCGCCGATGCCCTGGAGGCCGATGGCCTGACCCTGGCGGCGGTGCGCGAGGAGGTGCGCCGCGAGATGGTGATGCGCGAACTGCAGCAGCGCCGGGTGGCCAACCGGGTCAACGTCAGTGATCGCGAAGTCGAGCGTTTCCTCGAGCAGCAGGGCGGCGGCAACGGCCAGGTGGCGCTCGAGGAGCATCGTGCCCGCCATATCCTGATCGACCTCGGGGCGGACCGCGATGATGACCAGGCACTCGAACTGGCCGAGCAGGTGCGCAGTCGCCTCGAGGCCGGCGAGAGCTTCGCCGCGCTGGCCCAGGAGTTCAGCAGCGACCGCGGCAGTGCCATGAACGGCGGGGAGCTCGGCTGGGTGCGTCCCGGCCAGACCGTCCCGCCCTTCGAGGAGGCCCTGGAAGGGCTCGAGATCGGTGAGGTCTCGGCGCCGGTGCGCTCCCAGTACGGCTACCACCTGATCCAGGTGGAGGAGCGCCGGCAGCTGGACGTCAGCGGTGAGGCGCGGCGCGACCAGGTACGCCAGGCACTGTTCCAGCGCAAGGCCAACGAGGAGCTCGAGGTGTGGCTGCAGGAGATCCGTTCCCAGGCCTTCGTCGACAACCGGCTCGACAGTCGCTGATGGCATCGGCCCCGGTGCTGGCCCTGACCACCGGCGAACCCGCCGGCATCGGGCCCGAGCTGGCGGTGATGCTGGCGGCCGAGGGCGTTCCGGCGGCGCAGCTGGTGGCGGTGGGCGACCGCGCCCTGCTGGCCGAGCGGGCCGCCCGTATCGGTCGTGACATCGAACTCGTCGAGCTCGCACCGGGCGATCCCATGCCGGCGCCTCGCCCCGGCCTGCTGCCGGTGTGGCCGGTGGCCCTGCGCGTACCCGCGACCCCCGGCGTACTCGATCCGGCCAATGCCGCCTACGTGCTCGAGACCCTGGACGTGGCCATCCATGCCTGCCGCCACGGCCGTGCCGACGGCATGGTCACCGCGCCGCTGCACAAGGGCGTGATCCTCGATGCCGGCCACGTCGGCTTCAGCGGCCACACCGAATACCTTCGCGATGCCTGCGGGCTCGACGAGGTGGTGATGCTGCTGGCCACCGACAGTGCCCTGCACGCCAGCCGGCCCGACTGGCGGGGCGGTGGTGCGCTGCGGGTGGCGCTGGCCACCACCCACCTGCCGCTGCGCGAGGTGAGCGATGCCATCACCGGGCCCCGCCTGGTACGGCTGCTGCGCATCCTCGATGCCGACCTGCGGCGCTGGTTCGGCATCGCGGCGCCGCGCATCGCCGTCTGCGGGCTCAACCCCCACGCGGGGGAGGGCGGCCACCTGGGGCGGGAGGAGCTGGACGTCATCATCCCGGCCCTCGAGACGCTGCGCGCCGAGGGCATCGCCCTTGACGGCCCGCTCCCCGCCGATACCCTGTTCACGCCGCGCCACCTCGAGGGCGTCGATGCGGTGCTGGCCATGTATCATGACCAGGGGCTGCCGGTGCTCAAGTACGCCGGCTTCGGTCGTGCCGCCAACATCACCCTGGGACTGCCGCTGGTGCGCACGTCGGTGGACCATGGCACGGCGCTGGACCTGGCCGGCCGCGGTGTCGCCGACCCGGGCAGCCTGCGGGTGGCCGTGGCCCTGGCCGCCGAGATGGCAAGCCGCGGCGGTGGCAGCTAAGCCAGCATTCGGGCCGTAAGGGGGCGCCGGGGATAGATCGAAGCGGAGGTCCGATTCCAGGGAAGGAATCGGTAGCGTACATGGAGGTATTCACAGCGCCTCCGCGAATGGTCTATCGCCGGAACAGCCCCGAATCAGCGGTCATGCATAGTTAGAATATCCAGCATAGAAGGACACCCCTGAATGGCATCCCGCCCCCCGGTTCACCGGGCCCGCAAGCGTTTCGGCCAGAACTTCCTGCGCGATCCCGGCATCATCTCGCGCATCGTGCGCGCCATCGGGCCGCGCCCCGGCGACCGCCTGGTGGAGATCGGCCCCGGCCAGGGCGCGTTGACCGAGCCGCTGCTGGAGGCGGCCGGTGGTCGACTCGAGGTGATCGAGCTGGACCGCGACCTGATTCCCGGGCTGCGGGTCCAGTTCTTCAACCACCCCGGCTTCGTGATCCACGAGGGCGATGCCCTGAAGTTCGACTTCCGCGCGCTGCGGGGCGAGGGAGAGCCGCTGCGGGTGGTGGGCAACCTGCCCTATAACATCTCCACACCGCTGATCATGCACCTGCTGCAGGCCGGTGATGCGGTCGCCGACATGCATTTCATGCTGCAGAAGGAGGTGGTCGACCGCCTGGCGGCCGAACCGGGAGGGGCCGACTGGGGTCGCCTGTCGGTGATGGCCCAGTACCACTGCCGGGTCGATGCCCTGTTCGTGGTGCCGCCGGAGGCCTTCGTGCCGAGGCCCCGGGTCGACTCGGCCATCGTGCGCCTCACGCCCCATGCCGAGCCGCCATGCCGTGCGCAGGACGAGACCCTGCTGTTCGAGGTGGTGCGCCAGGCCTTCGGCCAGCGGCGCAAGACCCTGCGCAACAACCTCAAGGGGCGCATCGATGCCGCCGACCTCGAGGCGCTGGGGATCGATCCCGGTCGACGTCCCCAGACCCTGACGGTGGCGGAGTTCGTGCGCATCGCCAATCACCTGGCCGATGCCGGGAAAGGAGCAGCCTCATGACGCTGACAACCCCCGAGGAGCTCGACAGCGCCGTGCGCGTCGACGTCGAGCCGGCCTTCCGTGTCGAGGAATCGGCACCCGACGAGCAGCGCTTCGTCTTCAGCTACACGGTCACGGTGCACAACCACTCCGGGCGCAGCGTGCAGCTGCTGGCCCGTTACTGGAAGATCACCCAGGGCAGTGGCAAGGTGCAGGAAGTGCGCGGCAAGGGGGTGGTGGGCCAGCAGCCGCTGATCGGCCCGGGCCAGACCTTCCGCTACACCAGCCGGGCGATCCTCGATGGCCCGGTGGGCGTGATGGAGGGGGCCTACACCTGCGTCGACACCGCCAGCCAGCGTCCCTTCGAGGTGGCCATCCCGCCCTTCCGGCTGGCCGGCCCCAACCAGGTGCACTGAGTGCCCATGACACGCGAACCAGGGGAGCGAAGATGACCACCTATGCCATCGGCGACCTGCAGGGCTGTCACCGCGAATTCCTCGAGCTGCTCGAACGGCTCGACTTCGAGCCGCGCCGCGATCGGCTGTGGCTGGTCGGCGACCTGGTCAATCGTGGTCCCGATTCGCTCGCCTGCCTGCGTGAGGTAATGGCCCTGGGCGAGGCGGCCGTCACGGTGCTCGGCAACCACGACCTGCACCTGCTGGCGGTGGCGCGTGGCGGGGAAAGCGAGAAGCGTGGCGATACCCTCTCGGCGATCCTCGAGGCCCCGGACCGCGAGCGGCTGCTCGATTGGCTGCAGTCCCGGCCCCTGCTGGTGCGTGCCGCTGCCGGGCCCGGCGGCGCGGGGCGAGGGGGGGAGACGGTGATGACCCATGCCGGGCTGCCGCCCCGGTGGTCGGTGGCCTTCGCCGCCGACCTGGCCGGAGAGCTGGAGTCGCGGCTGCGCGGAGAGCACGCCGGTGCCTTCCTCGAGCGGATGTACGGCAACGAGCCGTCCCGCTGGCGGGACGACCTCGAAGGCGTCGATCGGCTGAGGATGATCGTCAACACCTTCACCCGGATGCGCTTCATCGACGCCGAGGGGCGGCTCGATTTCACCGCCAAGGAAGGGCTCGACAGTGCCCCTGCCGGCTTTGCTCCCTGGTTCCAGTACCCGCGTGCCGACGACCCCTGGCTGCTGTTCGGCCACTGGGCTGCCCTGCAGGGGCGGCTGCCCGGTGGCCGGGTCCGTGCCGAGGCACTGGACACCGGCTGCGTCTGGGGCGGCCGCCTGACGGCCCTGAACCTGGCGAACGGCGAGCGCATCAGTGTGCCTGGCCGCCAGGATCACCCCTGACATTCCCCCTTGCGACGATCCGGAGCCCGAGATGAGTGAGTCCGCCTTTCGACACCTGGACATTCCTACCCTGGGCGAGTGGCTCGCCGGAGATACGGCATTCACCCTGGTCGATATCCGCGATCCCGTGAGCTTCGCCCAGGGCCGTATTCCCGGCAGCCGTCACCTGGACAACGGCAGTATCCCGGCACTGTTCGCGGAAGCCTCCCGGGACCGCCCCCTGGTGGTGGTCTGCTATCACGGCCATTCCAGCCAGCAGGCGGCCGCCTGGCTGGCAGGCCAGGGCTTCAGCGAGGTCTACAGCCTCGACGGTGGCTTCACCGACTGGCAGCTGCGGCATCCCGAGCGGGTGGAACGCTGAGTCATGGGCGTGCCACGGGATCCGCGCCTGCAGGGGCTCGAGGTCTATCGGGTCGGTGGAGCGGTGCGCGATGCCCGGCTCGGCTGGCCGGTCTACGACAACGACTGGGTGGTGGTCGGCGCCACCCCGGAGGCGATGACCCGCCGAGGCTTCAAGCCGGTGGGGCGCGACTTTCCGGTCTTCCTGCACCCCGAGACCCATGAGGAGTACGCCCTGGCCCGTACCGAACGCAAGTCGGGCCATGGCTACACCGGCTTCACGGTCCATGCCAGCCCGGAGGTCACCCTGGAGGAGGACCTGGCACGCCGTGACCTGACCATCAACGCCATGGCCGAGACCCCGGGGGGCGAGCTGATCGACCCCCACGGCGGCCTGGCCGATCTGGAGGCCAGGGTGCTGCGCCATGTGTCACCCGCCTTCGTCGAGGACCCGCTGCGGGTGCTGCGTACGGCACGTTTCCTGGCGCGCTATGCCGGGCTGGGTTTCGTCATCGCCGAGGAAACCCGGGCATTGATGGCCGAGCTGGTGGACAGCGGCGAACTGGCCCACCTGGTGGCCGAGCGTGTCTGGGCCGAGACCGAGAAGGCCCTCGGCGAACCCTGGCCGGAGGTCTACTTCCAGGCCCTGGACGAGTGCGGCGCCCTGGCGCCGTTGCTGCCGGAACTGGTGGTGGACCGGGCGGCCCTGGACGAGGCACTGGGACGCCTGCACCGACTGCCCGAGGACATCGAGGCCGAGCAGGAGATCCGCTGGCGCTGGGCGCGGCTGGTGGAACACCTGGATGAGGCGCCGCGGGCGGCCTTGGCGGAACGGCTGCGCCTGCCCAGAGCCCACGCCTCCCTGGCGCGCCAGGCCGCGCTGACCCGGGCGCTGAGGCAGGAGGCGGGGCACGGGGCGCTGAGCGGCGCACGGATACTGGCCTGGCTCGACGCCGTCGATGCCTGGCGTCGCAGCGAGCGGATGGCCCCCCTGATCAGCCTGGTCAGCCTCGACGCCCCCGAACTGGCCGAGGACCTGGCACTGGCCTGGCGGCTGGCCGCCCAGGTCCTGCCGCGGATGCTGGTGGAGGAGGGGTTCCAGGGGAGGGAACTGGGCGAAGAGCTCGCCCGACGGCGTCGGGCCGCCATCGATGCGGCACTGGGGGGCGAGTCGGAAACCCGCTGAGTCGTGCGCTTCCGGCCCGCTTGCCAGCCGGCCTCAGCCTGGCGTCGAGATCAGTCGCCCCGCCCAGCGGAACGCCACCGGCCAGAGCCGCTGGTCGCTGGCCGCGAAGCTGGCCCAGAGGGCGCGATAGGTCTCGCCGTTGAGCGGATGGCGCGCCTCCGGCAGCAGTTCGGCCAACGGCAGCAGCACGAAGGCGTGACGCAGGATCTCGTCCCGCGGCAGTTCGACACCCTGGTGGACGCCGGTGAGGTCGCCCACCGTCAGCAGATCGACGTCCAGGGTGCGGGGGCTGAACTTGGGGCTGTCCTTGCGCCGCCCGTTGGCGAACTCCAGCTGCTTGCACCAGGCCTGCAGATCCCCCACCGTCCAGTCACTGTCGAAGGCCACCACCAGGTTGTAGAAGTTGCGGCCGTCCTCGAAGCCCACCGGCTCGCTCTCGAAGACCCGCGAGACCTCAAGCTCGCCGAAGGTGGCCGCGAGGGCATCCAGGCAGGTGCGCACATGACGGTCGCGGTCGATGTTGCTGCCGATGCTGACGCTGACCCGGGCCATCAGCTGACCTCCGGCGGGCTGCCGCGCTCGATGCGCACGCCCACCGCCTCGGCGGCGGCCACGGCGCCGGGCTTGCGCACGGTCAGCCGCAGCCAGCCGATGGCGAACTCCTGGCGCAGGGTGGTCGCGAGCCGCTCGGCGAAGGTCTCCACCAGGGCGAAGTCGTGCTCCCCGGCGAAGGCCTCGATGCGTTCGCTGATGGCGGCATAGTCCAGGGTCAGGGCGATGTCGTCATCCCTCGCGGCGGGGCGGATGTCGGTGGCGAGTTCCAGGTCGAGCAGCAGGCGCTGGGTGATGGTGCGTTCCCAGTCGTAGACGCCGATCACGGTGTCCACTCCGAGCGACTCGATCAGCACAAGGTCCATATCAGCGGCTTTTCCGGGGGTAGATGTGGCGGCGATTGTACGCGAGCTGGCCGCCGGACGACACCGCGAGGACGACGTCCGGCTGTCCTGTTGCGCTCGTGGCTGGCAGAATCCGTTGTCGGACAACCACAAGAGGCCGATCCGTGTCGGTTCAACCCGAACTCCTCCTCCCGCTGGTGGCGCTTGGCTACCTCAGCGGCACCTGGCTGGGGGCGCTGACCGTATGCCGGCTCGCCGGCAAGCGGGACCCGCGCCTGTCCGGCTCCTGCAACCCCGGCTTCTCCAATGTGCTGCGCCTCCATGGTCGGCGCCTGGCCCTGGCGACCCTGCTGGTGGATGCGGTCAAGGGCATGCCGGTGCTGTGGCTGGCCATGGCCATGGGGATGCCGCCCTGGGCCCAGGGCCTGGTCGGCCTCGGCGTGCTGCTGGGCCACAGCTATCCGGCGTGGTACCGCTTCCGTGGCGGCAAGGCGGTGGCCAGTGCCTTCGGCGTCATGCTGGTGCTGACCCCCTGGGTGGCGCTGGTCTGCGCGGCGTGCTGGTCGCTGCTGGCCTGGCGGGTGCGCACCGCCGCCATCGCCTCCCTGGCCAGTGCCGCCGTCGCCCCCCTGGCCAGCCTCTGGCTGGCGCCCGACCATGTCATCGTGGTGATCGGCTTCACCCTGCTGGTGCTGGCGCGCCATGTGTTCAATATCCGCCGTCTGAGCCGGGGTGACGAGCCGGGGCTCTAGCCCGTAACTGCCGGACGATGGCTCAGCCCTGGCTTGGTGCTTCCAGGCTATCCATCGGCCAGCGCGGCACGGCCCTCATGATGCCGGTCTCGTCGTGCTCGCCGGCCAGCAGCCGCTGGGCCCCCACGTAGGCGATCATCGCCCCGTTGTCGGTGCAGAAGCGCCCGCGGGGGTAGTAGGCCCGGGCATTGCGCTTGGCGCATTCACGCTCCAGACGCTCGCGGAGCCGCACATTGGCGCTCACCCCGCCGGCCACCACCAGCCGCTTCAGGCCGGTGGCATCGAGCGCTCGCCGGCACTTGATCACCAGGGTGTCCACCACCGCCTCCTCGAAGGCCCGGGCCACGTCGGCCCGCGCCTGGTCGTCCAGTGCCTCTGCCGCCTCCAGTTCGCGAATGGCGGTCAGCGTGTGGGTCTTGAGCCCCGAGAAGCTGAAGTCCAGGCCCGGCCGGTCGGTCATCGGCCGCGGGAAGCGGAAGCGCCCGGGGTCGCCGGCCTCGGCGAGGCGGGCCACATGGGGGCCGCCGGGGTAGTCCAGGCCGAGCATCTTGGCGGCCTTGTCGAAGGCCTCGCCGGCGGCGTCGTCCACCGACTCGCCGAGCAGCCGGTACCGGCCCAGGCCCTGCACCTCGACCAGTTGGGTATGGCCGCCGGAGACCAGCAGGGCGACGAAGGGGAAGGCCGGCGGGGCATCCTCGAGCATCGGCGCCAGCAGGTGGCCCTCCATATGGTGGACGCCGAGCACCGGGATGCCCAGTGCCCGGGCCATGCCGTGGGCGGTGCTGGCGCCCACCATCAAGGCGCCCACCAGCCCGGGGCCGGCGGTGTAGGCGATGGCGTCGAGATCGCGGCGGCCCAGGCCGGCCTCGTCGAGGACCTGCTGGATCAGCGGCAGCAGCCGGCGGGTATGGTCGCGTGAGGCGAGCTCCGGCACCACGCCGCCGTATTCGGCATGCATGGCGACCTGGCTGTAAAGCGCATCGGCCACGAGGCCGCGCTCGCTGTCGAAAAGGGCGACGCCGGTCTCGTCGCAGGAGGTCTCGATGCCCAGTACGCGCATGGTGATGGCTCGGTAGTGCGGGAAAGGGGCATATTCTACGCCCTTTGGGCGCGAGACGGCAGGGCCGGGGCGGAAACGGTTTGCAAAGCCTGGTGACCGGGTCTAGACTATCGTGCGCTGCAAGACTGGGTCGCGCACCCAGGTGGCGATTATCCGTGATGTCTCCGCCCGAGCCTTGTCTGTCAGGCACCGTCGCGCGACGGCCTGCCTGCCGGGAACGGAGGTTCGGGCATGGTGTTCACGGCAGGAGCCGCCCGCAGGGGTGTGCGTACTAACCGAACTCAAGTTTCCTAAGGTAGGTGAGTGCTTAATGCCTTCTGTCAAAGTACGTGATAACGAGCCGTTTGACGTCGCGCTGCGTCGCTTCAAGCGTTCCTGTGAAAAAGCCGGTGTTCTCTCCGAGGTTCGTCGTCGCGAGAACTACGAGAAGCCGACTGCAGAGCGCAAGCGCAAGGCGGCAGCTGCCGTCAAGCGTCACGCCAAGAAGCTTCAGCGCGAGCGCAAGCGTTTCGAACGGCTCTATTGATCCGTACTGGAGTCGGCCGCAGCGCGTTGCGCGGGCCGTCTCAAGAGGGATGCCAGGCGGCCGCCATCGGGTGGCCGCTTGTTTTTTCCGCCATGTGTTCGTTCTCGCACCGCTCGAGGTAGTTCACCAGGATGGCCGGTCAGATTCCGCAGCGCTTCATCGATGACCTGCTGGCCCGCGTCGACGTGGTCGAGGTGGTGGGCGAGCGCGTGCAGCTGAAGAAGGCCGGACGCAACCACTCCGGGCTCTGTCCCTTCCACCAGGAAAAGACGCCGTCGTTCACCGTCAGCGCCGACAAGCAGTTCTATCACTGCTTCGGCTGCGGCGCCCACGGCAACGCCCTGCGCTTCCTGATGGAGTACGACAAGCTTCGCTTCCCCGAGGCCGTGGAGCAGCTCGCTTCCCGTCTCGGCCTGGAGGTGCCCCGCGAGGGCGCGGACGATCCGCGGGCCCAGGCCCGGGAGCGCAAGCGCCAGGAGGGGGTCAACCTGCTCGAGCTCTCGGCATCCTTCTTCCGCGAGCGACTGAAGATGCCCGAAGCCGCTGCCGCCCGGGACTACCTGTCGCGGCGTGGCCTGTCGCCGGACGTTCAGCAGGCCTTCGGCATCGGCTATGCCCCCGACGACTGGGAGGCGCTCAAGCGCCATCTGGGCGAGCGGGGGATCCCCGAGTCGGTGCAGGTGGAGTACGGGCTGCTGGTGCACCGGGAGGAGAGCGGGCGTACCTATGATCGTTTCCGCGATCGGGTGATGTTCCCGATCCGCGACATCAAGGGGCGCACCATCGCCTTCGGCGGCCGGGTGCTGGGGGATGCCAAGCCCAAGTACCTGAATTCGCCCGAGACGCCGGTGTTCCACAAGGGGCGTGAGCTCTACGGGCTGTTCGAGGCCCGTCAGGCCGAGTCGCGGCTCGAGCGCCTGGTGATCGTCGAGGGCTACATGGACGTGGTGGCGCTGGCGCAGTTCGGTATCCGCAATGCCGTGGCCACGCTGGGGACCTCGACCAGCGAGGAGCACCTCTCCCGGCTGTTCCGGCTGGTGGGCGAGGTGGTGTTCTGCTTCGACGGCGACCGGGCCGGGCGCCAGGCGGCGACCCGAGCGCTGGAGACGGTGCTGCCGCTGATGATCGACGGCCGCCAGGCGCGCTTCCTGTTCCTGCCCGAGGGCGAGGACCCGGACACCCTGGTGCGCCGGGAGGGGCCGGAGGCCTTCAACGACCGGATCACCTGCGCGAGCCCATTGTCGGAGTTCCTGTTCGAGCAGGCGGCCGCCGGGCGAGACCTGGCGCGGGTCGAGGACCGCGAGCGCTACGCCAGCCAGGTACTGGCGGCGCTGGGGCGGTTGCCGGAGGGGGTGCTGAAATCGCTGATGCTCAGTGAACTCTCGCGCCGCACCGGCGTCGACCAGTCAAGCTTCCAGAACTTGATGGCGCGCCACGCCCCGGCACCGGAAGTGTCGAGCGAGGGGCGCGATGACGCCGGGGGGGAGGTGCCTCCTCCCAGGGGGGAGGGCAAGCGTGGCCCGGCCGGATCGCTGAGCCTGGCGGCGCGTATGCTGCAGCTGCTGGTCCACGAGCCGTCGTTGATCGAGCGGGTGCCCGAAGGCGACGACTGGTGCCCGACGGAGGATGCCGACGGTGTGCTGTGCCGGGAGGTGATCCGGCTGCTGCGAGCGGGGCGCTACCGCAGTGCCCAGGTGCTGCTGGCGCACTTCCATGGCAGTCACGAGGGCGAGCGGCTGGCCGCCCTGGCGGGACGTGAGTTGCTCATCCCGCGCTCGGCGAGGGGTGCCGAGCTGGATGGGTTGATCGAGCATTTTCGCCGGCACCAGCGGCGTCGCTCGCCCCGGGAGGAGATCGATGCCCTGCTGGCCAGGGAGAAGGCCGGGGAGCGGCTGTCGCGGGAGGAGCGCCAGCGCCTGATGGCGCTGCTGACCGAACTGCACGGCTGATACCCGAGCCGGGGCCCTGGCTCCCGGAATTTTGGCGTCGGGGTTGAATTTTCTCCTACTATCACCATGTAGGAGACATCGTCCAGCACCGGCGTAACCTGACAACCTAACACACCTGAAAGACCGCGCAAATAGATCGAACTGGCAGAAAGGTGCTTTCTGCCGCTATACTGTTCGGCTTGTTGAGTTTTCTCCGCCTCAGTGCTTCAGGTGCTTCATTCTTCTTCGTCGAGATAGGGTTTCTATGGCTGGAAATGCGCAGCAGCAGTCACGTCTGAAGGAGTTGATCGCGCGCGGCAAGGAACAGGGTTACCTGACCTATGCCGAGGTCAACGACCACCTTCCCGAGGATATCGCCGACCCGGACCAGGTGGAAGACATCATCGGCATGATCAACGACATGGGCATCAGCGTCGTCGAGGAGGCTCCCGACGAAGATACCCTGATGATGTCCGATCATTCCACCGACGAGTCGGCCGCCGAGGAAGCCGTGGCGGCGTTGGCGGCGGTGGAAAGCGACGTGGGCCGTACCACCGACCCGGTGCGCATGTACATGCGCGAGATGGGGACGGTGGAGCTGCTGACCCGCGAGGGCGAGATCGAGATCGCCAAGCGCATCGAGGAGGGCACGCGCGAGGTGATGTCGGCGCTGGCCTACCTGCCCGGCGCCGTGGAGTCCATCCTCGAGGCCTACGATGCCACCCAGGACGAGGAGGCGCCGGGGCGGCTGTCCGATCTCTTCTCGGGGTTCATCGATCCCGACGAGGGCATCCCCGGCGTGGCGGAGGCGGAGGTCCCGGAAGAGGAGCCTGCCGCCGTCGACAGCGATGACGAGGACGACGACGGCGAGGCCGAGGAGGAGAGCAGCGGCGGGCCGGATCCCGAGGAAGCCAGGGCGCGTTTCGAGCAGATCCGCGAGCAGAACGCACGGGTGAAGGCGGCCATCGAGAAGCAGGGTCGGGCCTCCGCCGAGGCCAGGGCCGAGTTGGCGCGCCTCGCCGAGCTGTTTTCGCCGATCAAGCTGGTGCCCAAGCATTTCGAGCGGCTGGTCAATCAGGTCCGCATCAGCGTCGAGCAGGTCCGCGCCCAGGAGAAGGCCGTGATGCAGCTCTGCGTCAAGAAGGCCCGGGTGCCCCGCAAGACCTTCATCAAGGCCTTTCCCGGCAACGAGTCCCGTGCGGAGTGGCTGGATGACTTCGCCGCCGCGAATCCGAAGTATGCCGACCGCCTCGAGCCGCTGCGTGCCGACATCCAGCGTGCCCAGCGCAAGATCGCCTTCGAGGAGGAGATGGTCCAGCTGCCGGTGACCGAGATCAAGGAGGTCAATCGGAGGCTCTCCATCGGCGAGGCCAAGGCCCGTCGGGCCAAGAAGGAGATGGTCGAGGCCAACCTGCGCCTGGTGATCTCCATCGCCAAGAAGTACACCAACCGCGGCCTGCAGTTCCTGGACCTGATCCAGGAGGGCAACATCGGCCTGATGAAGGCGGTGGACAAGTTCGAATATCGCCGTGGCTACAAGTTCTCGACCTACGCCACCTGGTGGATCCGCCAGGCGATCACCCGCTCCATCGCCGACCAGGCGCGCACCATCCGCATCCCGGTGCACATGATCGAGACCATCAACAAGCTCAACCGCGTGTCGCGGCAGATGCTCCAGGAGATGGGCCGCGAACCGACCCCGGAGGAGCTCGGCGAGCGGCTCGAGATGCCCGAGGACAAGGTGCGCAAGGTGCTCAAGATCGCCAAGGAGCCGATCTCCATGGAGACGCCCATCGGTGACGACGATGACTCGCACCTGGGCGACTTCATCGAGGACGGCACCATGCTGCTGCCGGTCGACCTGGCCACCGGCGAAGGGCTGATCGAGGCGACCCGCAATGTGCTCGGGGGGCTCACCGCCCGTGAGGCCAAGGTGCTGCGCATGCGCTTCGGCATCGACATGAACACCGACCATACCCTCGAGGAGGTCGGCAAGCAGTTCGATGTCACCCGCGAGCGTATCCGCCAGATCGAGGCCAAGGCGCTGCGCAAGCTGCGCCACCCCAGTCGCTCCGAGCCGCTGCGTTCCTTCCTCGACGAATAAGCTCGTGGCGCCTCCCCGAACGACGACGCCCGCAGCCTCGGCTGCGGGCGTCGTCGTTCGGGGGGGGGCGTGCGAGGCGGCGGCTAACTCGCCCGGCGAGCCAGTTGCCAGCGGCGGGCGAGCAGGGTCAATTCGATCACCGCGATCAGGATCAGGGCATAGCCCAGCAGTTCCACCACCTCCTCGGCGGCGTCCTTGAAGGTGCGTGCATAGTGATCCTGGAGCACCGCCTCCCAGAAGGCGCTGCGTCCATAGAGCCGCGAGAAGACGTAGGTGGTCAGCACCCCGGCGGCGAACAGGCCGAAGGAGAAGCTGTTGGCGTAGGCCGCGAACTCCTCGATGAAGCGTCGTCTCTCGCGGATCACCCGGAAGAGGATCGGCACGATCACCAGGGTCACCAGCACCTTCCAGGTGTGGTCGGCCACCCAGAGGTCCAGCCAGTAGTCCTGCTCGCGGATCAGCGAGCTGAAGACGAAGGCGAACATCAGCAGGGTGAGGGTGGGCAGTACCCTCTGTACCTGGCGGGTATAGAGCAGTAGCGCCGAGGCGGCGAGGAGCAACGCGCTCTGGGCCAGCTCGGTGAAGCCGCGCTCCGAGAAGCGTACCTCGTGAAAGTGGAGCGCCTCGTAGTAGGTGCCCTGTGCCAGGCCGGCGACGAGCAGGACATAGAGGATGGCGCGCAGGCAGGTGGCGGCGAAGCTGATCGGCCAGGGTTGGCCAGGAGGCGAGTCTTGGGGCATCGGGGGGCCGTGGTGATGATGACATGCAATCTCGTATGCCATTGTATCGCCATCCCTGCCGGCTGCCTACGACCGGCCAGGGGGCCGGTTGGCTTCCTCGACGATCCAGTCGTGGACCGCCAGGACTCGCCGGTCGTCCAGGGCTCCCTGGGCATGGACGATGCCGTAATGCATGCCGGTGGCCACCCGTTGGGGAAAGGGCGCGATCAGGGCGCCGCTGCCGAGCTCGCCGCTGATCAGGGTCTGGCGGGCGATGGCCACGCCCATGCCGGCGGTGGCCGCCTCCATGGTCAGCTGGTTGCGGTTGAAGGTGTAGCCGCGGCGCACGTTGACATGGGACGCCTCGATGGCCTGGAGGTAGTGCTCCCACTCGGCATAGTCGTGGCTGCCGCGCCAGGCGGTGATGTCGTGCAGCAGGGGGTACCAGGCCAGGTCCTCGGGCCGGCGCAGTGCCGGGCGGCCGCTCAGCAGGGCCGGGGAGCAGACCGGAAAGATCTGCTCCTCCATCAGGGGCGTGATGGAGAAGCCGGGGTAGTGGCCGTCGTTGAGATCGATGGCCAGGTCGAAGTCGCCGTCACGCAGCGAGATGTTGCTGTCCTCGGCGGTCACGTGCAGTTCGATGTCCGGAAAGCGAGCCTGTAGTCGCGGCAGGCGCGGCATCAGCCACCTGGCGAGGAAGGAGGGCACCGAGCGCAGGCGAATGATGCCGCTCATCACCCCGGAGCGCAGGCGCTTCACCTCGACACCCACCGCCTGGTAGGCCTGGTCCACCACCGCCGCCAGGCGCATCCCCTCCTCGGTGAGTTCCAGCCGGCGCGGACGCCGCCGGAACAGCTTGAAGCCCAGGCGCTCCTCCAGCTGCTTGATCTGCTGGCTCACCGCGCCGGTGGTCACATGCAGCTCCTCGGCAGCCCGGGTGAAGGAGAGGTGGCGGGCGCTGATCGCGAAGACCTTCAGCCAGGCGTGGGTCTGGGCATTGAGATGACGGCTCATGGTTCAGCCCTGCTAAATTCAAGACAAGTTATTATCGATTGTGCCGGTTCGTGAGGACGATGAGAATAGCGCCAATGCCTCGTCGAGGCACCCGTTCGTGCATGATGTCGTGGTGACATGATTTAGCCAGGCTCATGCATTGTGGCAGGATTGTCTTGATGGCGACCGCCGATGTCGCCCTGGAGCAAGCGAGATGTCCATCAGTGTGTTCGACCTGTTCAAGATCGGCGTGGGCCCGTCCAGCTCCCACACCGTGGGGCCCATGCGGGCCGCCCACGACTTCGTCGAGGCGCTGCGTGCCCAGGCGTTGCTGGAACGGGTGGCGCGTATCGAAGTGCAGCTCTTCGGCTCGCTCTCGGCCACCGGCATCGGCCACGGTACCGACCGCGCGGTGATCATGGGGTTGATGGGCGAGCGCCCCGATCGCATCGACCCGTCGATCATCGCTCCCTGCATCGAGGAGCTGCTGGAAGCCGGAAGCCTGCAACTGGACGGCCGGCTGGCGATTCCCTTCAACTGGTCCCGGGACATGCAGCTGCACGACGAGAGCCTGCCGCACCACCCCAATGCCATGCGCCTGATCGCCCATGGTCACAGTGACGAGTTGCATCGCAACACCTACTACTCGGTGGGGGGCGGCTTCGTGGTCGACGAGGTCCAGGCCCGCTCCGGCGAGCTGGACAGCGATTCGACTCCCCTGCCCTTCGATTTCAACTCCGCCGCCGAGCTGATGGCGCTGTGCCGCATGCACGACCTGCGCATCAGCGAACTGATGCTGGAGAACGAGAAGGCGTGGCGCAGCGAGGCCGAGATTCGTGGCGGGCTGTGGGAAATCTGGCAGGCCATGCAGGCCTGCGTGGAGACCGGCCTGCACAACGAGGGGATTCTGCCCGGTGGGCTCAACGTGCGTCGCCGTGCCGCCGCGCTGCATCGCCGCCTGCAGGCCACCGAGGGCGACGGCAGCCTGATCGCCTCGACCTTCTCCGCCATGGACTGGGTCAATGTCTTCGCCCTGGCGGTCAACGAGGAGAACGCCGCCGGCGGGCGCATGGTCACGGCGCCCACCAACGGCGCGGCGGGCATCATCCCGGCGGTGCTGCACTATTACATGAAGTTCCAGCCCGGCGCGGATGAGCGCGACGTGGTCGACTTCCTGCTGGCCGCCGGCGCCGTGGGCATCCTGTGCAAGAAGAACGCCTCGATCTCCGGCGCCGAGGTGGGCTGCCAGGGCGAGGTGGGGTCGGCCTGTGCCATGGCCGCGGCAGGGCTCGCCGAGGTGATGGGCGGCAGCGTGGCCCAGGTCGAGAATGCCGCCGAGATCGGCCTGGAGCACAACCTGGGCCTGACCTGCGACCCGGTGGGTGGACTGGTGCAGGTGCCCTGCATCGAGCGCAACGCCATCGCCTCGGTGAAGGCGATCAACGCCGCCCAGATGGCACTGCGTGGTGACGGCGACCACTTCATCTCGCTGGACAAGGTGATCCGCACCATGCGCGATACCGGTGCCGACATGCAGGAGAAGTACAAGGAGACGTCCCGCGGCGGTCTTGCGGTCAATGCCATCGAGTGCTGAGGCGCTGCCCCTCCCCGACGCCTCGCCGCACCGGTGATGCGTTCCTCATGCGCGATGCCCTGCCTGGGCATCGCGCTTTTGTTTGCAAGCTATTCATATCGCTTGTCTCTACGCCATTGGTCGAGTTCGTCCATTCAACGGTTGCCGAGCGGTTTCGACTGCTCTAGCTTACGTTAACGTAAAGGTTAGAGAGTTCTCCGGAGCGGGCCAGTCCATCTGTCGAGCCACTCCGATGCCGACACGGCCACAACAACGACAACGGAATCAACGGCGGATCGCCCAGGCGGTCCAGAGAGGACGAGACATGACCCAGGAGTTCATGCTGGAAACCCGCGGGTTGACCAAGGAGTTTCGCGGCTTCACCGCCGTGGACGACGTCAACCTGCAGGTCCGGGAAGGGCATATCCACGCCCTGATCGGCCCCAACGGGGCCGGCAAGACCACGGTCTTCAACCTGCTCACCAAGTTCCTGCCGCCGACCCGTGGCGAGATCCTCTACCGCGGCAAGCCGATCACCGGCATGAAGGCCAACGGGATCGCCCGCCTGGGGCTGGTGCGCTCCTTCCAGATCTCGGCGGTATTCGCCCACATGACCGCCATGGAGAACGTGCGCGTGGCCCTGCAGCGGCCCATGGGCACCTCCTTCCACTTCTGGAAGTCCGAACGCACCCTCGACCACCTCAACGACCGCGCCATCGAGCTGCTCGACGAGGTTGGCCTGCGCGAGTACGCCGATGTACTCACCGTGGAGATGCCCTATGGCCGCAAGCGGGCGCTGGAGGTGGCCACCACCCTGGCCATGGATCCGACCCTGATGCTGCTCGACGAGCCGACCCAGGGCATGGGCGCCGAGGACGTCGACCGCATCGTTGAGCTGATTCGCCGCGTGGCCAAGGGGCGCACCGTGCTGATGGTGGAGCACAATCTCAGCGTGGTCAGCCGGCTATGCGACCGCATCACCGTGCTGGCGCGCGGTGCCGTGCTGGCCGAAGGCGACTACCAGAGCGTCTCCGCCGACCCGCGGGTCAAGGAGGCCTACATGGGCAGCGAAGCCGAGGAAGAGGAGGCCAGCGCATGAACCAGGTCGTCGAGCAACCGACTGTCGCCGAGTACCGGGATCATGACGGTGCCGAGATGCTGCGGGTCCGTGACCTGCACGCCTTCTACGGCGAGTCGCACATCCTCCACGGCGTCGACTTCGACGTGAAGCGCGGCGAGCTGGTCACCCTGCTGGGACGCAACGGCGCCGGTCGCAGCACCACCCTGAAATCGATCATGAACATGGTCGGCCGGCGCACCGGTTCGATCGTGATCAACGGCACCGAGACCCTCGAGATGAAGGCGCACCGGATCCCGCGGCTGGGGGTCGGTTACTGCCCGGAAGAGCGCGGCATCTTCGCCAGCCTCGACGTCGAGGAGAACCTGCTGCTGCCACCCACGGTGCGCTCCGGCGGCATGTCGATCGACGAGATCTACGAGATGTTTCCCAACCTCTACGAGCGGCGGCGCAGCCAGGGCACGCGGCTCTCCGGGGGCGAGCAGCAGATGCTGGCCATGGCACGCATCCTGCGCACCGGGGCGCGCATGCTGCTGCTCGACGAGATCACCGAGGGACTGGCCCCGGTCATCGTCCAGGCGCTGGGCGAGGTGCTGGTCAAGCTCAAGGAGCGCGGCATGACCATCGTGCTGGTGGAGCAGAACTTCCGCTTCGCCGCGCCGCTGGCCGACCGCCACTACGTGATGGAACACGGACGTATCATCGAGGAGATCTCGGCCGCCGAACTGCCCTCCCGGCGCGAGCACCTTCACTCCCTGTTGGGTGTTTGAGCCGTGGGGGCCCGCTCCTCCCGGTTGCCAATCAGGGGCCTCCTGCCACGGCAGAAGGCAGCGCTGACCCAAGCCGTGCCGCTCTGGCGGCATACCCAGGAAGCATCATTGCAACTTTCGTAACCACCACCACAACCGCGGCGCCCGAGCTCGGCGACCGCCACAACAACAAGCAGCCCTGCGGGGCCATGGAGACGAAAATGACCTTCATCAAGAAGACCCTCGCCAGCAGCATTGCCATTGCCGCCACCGCCACCATGGCGGCCACCGCCCAGGCCGAGATCAGCGACGGCGAGGTCCGCATCGGCTACCTGGCCGACATGTCCGGCACCTATCGCGACCTGGCCGGTCCGGGCGGCCTCGAGGCGCTGCGCATGGCCGTGGAGGACGTAGGCGGCAGCATCAACGGCGCGCCGATCGAGATCTTCAGCGCCGACGACCGCAACAGCGCCGACGTGGGGGCCAACACCGTGCGCGAGTGGTTCGATACCCGCAACGTCGACCTGGTCGCCGGCATGGTGGCCTCCTCGGTGACCATCGCCGCGACCCGGGTGATCGAGGAGAACAATGGCCTGGGCATCGTCTCCGGCTCCGCCGCCTCCAGCATCACCAACGAGCACTGCACCCCGAACCACATCCACTGGGTCTATGACACCTACCCGCTGGCCAACGGCACCGCCAAGGCGATCGTCGACCAGGGCGGCGACACCTGGTTCATGCTCACCGCCGACTACGCCTTCGGCCACGCCCTGGAAGGCGACGTGACCCGGGTGGTCGAGGATAACGGCGGCGAAGTGGTGGGCGGCGTGCGCCACCCGTTCCCGACCGACGACTTCTCCTCCTACATCCTCCAGGCCCAGGGCTCGGGCGCCAAGATCATCGGCCTGGCCAATGCCGGTGCCGATACCGTCAACGCCATCAACACCGCCAGCCAGTTCGGCGTGGTCCAGGCAGGGCAGCAGCTCGCCGGCCTGCTGGTGTTCCTCAACGACGTCTACGCCATGGGCCTGGAGACCACCCAGGGCCTGCTGCTGACCACCGGCTGGTACTGGAACATGGACGACGAGGCCCGCGAGTGGGCCGAGCGCTACTACGAGCGCGTCGGGCGCATGCCGACCATGGTCCAGGCCGGTATCTACTCCAGCACCAAGCACTACCTGGATACCGTGGCCGAGCTGGGCACCGACGACCCGACAGCGGTGCGTGCGGCCCTGGGCGAGAAGCCGATCAATGACTTCTTCTCCCGCAACGGTCGCGTCCGCGAGGACGGCCGCATGGTCCACGACATGTTCCTGGCCGAGGTGAAGTCGCCGGAGGCCTCCGAGCACGAGTGGGACCTCTACGAGATCCTCGCCACCATTCCCGCCGAAGAGGCCTATCGTCCGCTCTCCGAGAGCCAGTGCAAGCTGGTCCAGAACTGAGCGATGCAAGACTCGGCGACGATGGCCGCGGCCATCGTCGCCAGCCCTCTGACGGCGAGGAGAACCTAACATGACGATGATATTCGGGGTGCCGTTGGCGGTGTTTCTTGGCCAGCTGTTGCTGGGCCTGATCAATGGCGCCTTCTATGCCCTGCTCAGCCTGGGGCTGGCGGTGATCTTCGGCCTGCTGAAGATCGTCAACTTCGCCCACGGCGCCATGTACATGCTGGGGGCCTTCGCCACCCTGCTGGGGATGCGCTACCTGGGCATCAACTACTGGGCGGCGCTGCTGCTCGCCCCGCTAGTGGTCGGCCTGTTCGGCATGCTGATCGAGCGGGGGCTGCTGCGCCGCATCGCCCACCTGGACCACCTCTACGGCCTGCTGCTGACCTTCGGCCTGGCACTGATCTTCGAGGGGACCCTGGTCAACCTCTTCGGCGTCTCCGGGGCCCGCTATCCGACCCCCGAGGCACTGCAAGGCGGTTTCCAGCTGGGCTTCATGTTCCTGCCCACCTACCGCGCCTGGGTGCTGGCGGCGGCCCTGGTGGTCTGCCTGGGGACCTGGTTCATCATCGAACGCACGCGTCTCGGTGCCTACCTGCGGGCCGGGACCGAGAACCCGGCACTGATGCAGGCCTTCGGCGTCAACGTGCCGCTGCTGATCACCCTGACCTACGGCTTCGGGGTGGCCCTGGCGGCCTTCGCCGGGGTGCTGGCCGCGCCGCTCTACCCGGTGTCGCCGACCATGGGCTCCAACCTGCTGATCGTGGTCTTCGCCGTGGTGGTGATCGGCGGCATGGGCTCGATCCTCGGCGCCGTGCTCACCGGCCTCGGCATGGGCCTGATCGAGGGCCTGACCAAGGTGTACTACCCCGAGGCAGCCAACACCGTGATCTTCCTGGTGATGATCCTGGTGCTGCTGCTGCGACCCGCCGGCCTGTTCGGCAAGGAGGCATGACCATGGCCACGACCCAGACACTGACGCCCTCCATGGAACGCCAGCGTCGCGCCGACATCCGCCGCAATGTCCTCTACCTGGTGCTGATCGCCATCGGCCTGGTGGCGCCCTTCGTCGCCTACCCGGTGTTCCTGATGAAGGTGCTGTGCTTCGCGCTGTTCGCCTGTGCCTTCAACCTCCTGCTCGGCTATGCCGGCCTGCTCTCCTTCGGGCACGCCGCCTTCCTGGCCACCGGCGGCTATGTCTCCGGCTACCTGCTGTCGAGCCATCCGGCACTGACGCCGGAGATGGGCATCATCGCCGGCACCCTGGTCGCCGTGGCGCTGGGGGCGGTGTTCGGCGCCCTGTCGATCCGCCGCCAGGGCATCTACTTCGCCATGGTGACCCTGGCCCTGGCCCAGCTGGTCTTCTTCGTCTACGTCCAGTCGCCCTTCACCGGCGGCGAGGACGGCCTGCACGGCGTGCCGCGGGGCGAGCTGTTCGGGTTCATCAGCCTGCGCAATAACCTGGCGATGTACTACTTCGTGTTTGCCATCTTCCTGATCGGCTTCGCGATCATCCAGCGCACCGTGCACTCACCCTTCGGCCAGGTGCTCAAGGCGATTCGCGAGAACGAGCCGCGCGCCGTGTCGCTGGGCTACAACGCCGATGCCTACAAGCTGGTGGCCTTCATCATCTCCGCGGGCCTGGCCGGCCTGGCGGGCGCCACCAAGACGGTGGTGTTCCAGCTCGCCTCGCTGACCGATGCCCACTGGCACATGTCCGGCGAGGTGATCCTGATGACCCTGCTGGGCGGGGTGGGCACCCTGTTCGGCCCGGTGGTGGGCGCGGGCCTGGTGGTGAGCCTGCAGCACATGCTGGCGCAGTCGCCCCTGGGCAACTGGGTCGGTCCCATCCTGGGCCTGATCTTCGTGCTCTGCGTGCTGAGCTTCCGCAGCGGGATCGTCGGCGAGATCCTCAAGTCCTACCGCAAGAACTTCAAGTGAGGCCGGCAAGGCCGTCAGGGCGCCCCTCGGGGCGCCTTCTTTTCAGTGCTGTCTCTCCGGCATCCTCGCCGATCAGCGCGGTGGCGGCAGCTTCTCGCCGATATGCTCGATCAGGTAGTCGATGAACTGGCGCACCTTGGGGGAACGGTGGCGGTGGCGGGGATAGACCGCCCACACGGCGGTATCGCTGTGGCGATAGGTATCGAGCACCGACACCAGGTCGCCGTTCTCCAGGTGCTCATCGACGTAGTAGTCGGGCAACTGGGCGAGCCCGAGTCCCTTGAGGGCGGCATCCAGCAGGGCCGGTCCGGAGTTGGCCTCCCAGGCACCCTCCACCCGGACTTCCCGGCGCACGCCGTCGACGTCGAAGCGCCAGTGGTCCCGGGAACCCACCAGGCAGCGGTGATGGGTCAGCTCGGTGAGCGAGTGGGGCTGCGAGATCCGGGTGAAGTAGTCGGGGGAGCCCACCACGTATTCGCGCCGCTCGCAGATCCGCCGGGCGATCAGCGTCGAGTCCTTGAGCGTGCCCATGCGGATGGCGATGTCGTAGCCCTCGTCGATGATGTCCACCTGGCGGTTGGTGAAGTGCATGCGCACCTCGAGCTGGGGATGCAGGCAGAGGAAATCATTGATCAGTGGCGCGATGAAGCGCTCGCCGAAGGTAGTGGCCGAGGTCAGCTTGAGCACCCCGCGCGGCCGTGCCTGGAGGTCGTTGATGGCGGCCTCGGCCTCGCGGAAGCCATCGAACAGGTGGTGGCAGTGCTCATAGTAGAGGGCGCCGGCATCGGTCAGGCGGATCTGGCGGGTGGTTCGGTAGAGCAGGGTGGTGCCCAGCTGGTTCTCCAGCTGACTGACCAGCCGGCTGACATGGGAGTTGGAGACCTTCAGGTGGCTTGCCGCTGCGGCGAAGGTCCCCAGCCGCACCACCTCCACGAAGGCTTCGATTCGATCCCAGCGCTGCATCGGTACTCCAGGGGGCGAGTGGATTATTGCCTGCTGGCAATAATGTAGTGTAGTTGCTGCAGTTTATCTCATGCCGGGCGATTACCTAGACTGAGGGCTGTCCCCAACACGCATGCCATCTCAGGAGAGTCAC